>NZ_CBRA020000098.1:0-34693 GCF_000469945.2 Paenibacillus sp. P22
TGAGTACAAGGTCGTCCTTCCKCGKYGGCTTCCATGGGGGCGGCTTCCATGGGGGCGGCTTCCATGGGGGCGGACACCGTCCCCCTTCCATTTTCGACCGCTGATTTCTCTTGCCGTCCCAACAAAAAAACGCCGGGGGCTTCCCCGGCGTTTTTTCCTATGTTCCTGTACATTCTCGGTTTCCGATATGTCGGTTTCGTTCAGTACACCTTCTTCTGGCCCATGTCCGCTTTGATGATTTCCACGGATTCCTTGAACCTCATCGCATGGACGATTTCCCGTTCGCGAAGGAACTTCAAGCTGTCCTGCAAATCGACGTCGTCCGTATAATCGATGAGCCATTGATAGGTGGCGCGGGCTTTTTCCTCTGCCGCGATATCCTCGTACAGATTCGTAAGCGGATCGCCCTTGGCCGCGATGTAAGTAGCCGTCCAAGGAACCCCGGCTGCGTTCTCGTAGAACAAGTCCCCGCCATGATTGACAAAATCGGCCCCCAGCCCCGCCGCTCTCAGCTGGTCGGGTGTAGCGTCCTTGGTCAGCTTGTAAATCATCGTCGCGATCATTTCCAGATGGGCGAACTCCTCCGTGCCGATATCGTTCAGAACTCCAATAACCTTATCGGGAATCGTGTAGCGCTGGTTCAGGTAGCGCAGCGCCGCCGCCAGCTCTCCGTCCGCTCCCCCGTACTGCTCCGTCAGGAATTTCGCCATCATGGGATCGCATTTGCTCACTCGAACCGGGTACTGAAGCTTCTTTTCATAGAGCCACATTCTACCACCCCGCTTTCCCTCAAATGGGCAGACGCCGCTGCCTTCTCCCGCTCCGCTTCATGCCCTGCTGTCCCTTCAGCCGGCGGCGACAGGGAGAGCCTTGGCGGCTCTTCCTTCACCGCCGATGCGCATCCGCTGCACCTGCGCTGACAGCCCGCACCGGCTCTCTTGTCTGCCTGCCGCATTTCCGACCCCGCCGAACACATGCGGTCATACCTGCCACGGCCATGGAGTCTCGCTCCACTGCCATGGATATCGGGAGTAGCTGTTGCCGAAGTTCACGAGCGGGCCGAACTGCATTTCGAACTGCTGGGCGCAAGCCTGCCGCTTTTGGGCCAGCTGGTTGAACTGCTGGATCGCCTGCATGTCTCCCGGATGGGTGTTGAGATACAGATTCAGCTCCACAAGCGCGAAATCCAGCGTCTGGAGCTCCTTCAACTGGGCATAGTAAGCTTCCGTGTCAAACGCCTGCTTCTCCTCGCTCATAGGTCGCGGTCAGCTCCTTCCGCATCTGGATTCGTAAGGACTGTAGAGCGCCGGCCACAGCGTGCCCAGCCTAAGAGCTTCCTCGAGCGGATACTGGGGCAGCCCCATCGGCTGATAGGGAATATACTGGTTCGGAGGAATGACGTACGTCTTCACCTGAATGGGCGGACAAGGGTCGAACGGGCCATGGAACGGGTACCACTCCCGGTAGCCGGCCCCGGGCACTCCCGGAGGAGGAATTTCTCCGCCTTGATAGCCTGCCGGCTGAACGGCTCCATACCCTCCTTGGGCTTGATTTCCGCCCTGATAACCGGCGGGCTGGACGGCGCCATACCCTCCTTGGGCTTGATTTCCGCCTTGATAGCCTGCCGGCTGAACGGCTCCGTACCCTCCTTGGGCTCCGTTGCCGCCGTATCCTCCTTGAGCTCCATAACCTCCCTGGACAGGAGCCTGGAACTCGGGCTCATTGCGATAAGTTCCGGGAGAATAGCCTTGATTCCCGATGACGCCGCCGTATGGACCCGGTGCAGCGCCGTACGAAGCCGGAGCTCCCGCTCCTTGCCTGCCTGCCTGCATGTTCATGCCATCATCCCTTCTGACTGACCTGGGCGCGTCGGCTCGTCAAGCCGGGACATTCGGCGCCCTGCTGTTATGCTCGTTTAAAAGGTATGTAGGATGGCTTTTCCAACTTGCCATCTTTTTAAAAGCCTCGCCGTCCGGCTTGAAGGGCAGGGCGGCTCATACGGGCCGCCTCGCATGAGCTTCCCGTCCTTCGGACCCGCTCGTTGCCCGCACACGCGCCCGGCGTCCAGATCCGATGCTTGAACCGGGCAAGCATGTCCGATACGGGGCGCCGATCGTCATCTTCCCGCAGCAGGACGGCCATCGGCAACGCGGGCTATAGCCGCGAACAAACGAGCCGCATCGACTCCGGATGCCGCCATATGCTCCTCTCCGGCTTTGTCCAGGCCCATCCATACGGATGCGGTATAACGTGCCGTATACCCGACGAACCAGGCATCCCGGCTCGCTCCCGGAGGACCGCCCTCCAGCTGCGTCGTACCGGTCTTGCCAGCCACTCCCGGACCCAGGCCGGCCTTCCTGCCGGTTCCGTCCCGGGCGGCTTCTTGCAGCATGGAGGTCATGGCGGCCGCCGTTGCAGCCGACATCGCCCTCTTGCCCGCCGGCTGGAAGGCGTAGACGATTTTGCCGTGCCGATCCGTGATGCTGCGGATGAGATGCGCTTCCTCAAAGCTTCCTCCGGCCGCGAACGCCCGGTAAGCCTGGGCCATCTCGACCGGCGTGACTCCCGTGGACAGCCCTCCGAGCGCAATCGCGAGATTCCGGTCTTCCTTCCCAAGCCGGATTCCGAGTCCCGAAGCGAATTTCATTGAGGCTTTCAAGCCGATCTGCTGAAGGAGCCATACGGCGGGGGCATTGATTGAATTCTGGACCGCCTGCCGCATCGGGACGCTTCCCCTGTACACCCCTCCCGGATTTCTCGGAGCGTAGCTGCCGTAGCTGGCTTGGCGGTCCTCCAGCATGGACTCCGGCGAGTACAAGCCCGTCTCCAGCGCCGGCCCGTATACGGAGATCGGCTTGAATGCCGAGCCGGGCTGCCGGCGGGCGAAAGCCCGGTTGAACCCGCCTGAAGCCCCGCCGCTCCCCCCTGCGAAGGCTATGATTTCCGCGGTGCCGTTGTCCAGTACAACGGCCGCGGCTTGAACCGGCCGGCCGGAAGAGCTTTTGGGAAGGCCGGCATCCAGCGAGGACAGGTTCTCAAGGCCGCCTTGCAAGCCGGCATCCAGTCCGATGGCGATCGTATATCCCCCTCCGAGCAGCTCTTCTTCGGTCAGCGAAGCTCTCTCCTCCGCCTCCCGGAAGACGGCTTCCGCGAGAGAAGCGCTCGCCGTCTTTTGCGGCGCCGCAGGCGCCTTGTAATCGACAGCGCCGGCCGCCTCCATTTGCCGCTGCGTAATATATCCTTGCTCGAGCATGAGCCGCAGGACGACTTGGCGCCGCTCCTTGCTGCGCTCCGGGTGGTCGATCGGATTGAACAGCGCCGGTCCCTTCGGAATCGCGGCAAGCGTCGCGATCTGCCACAGCTCCAGACTGTCCAGCCTGGACACGCCGAAATACCGCTCGGCCGCCGCTTTCACGCCGTACAGCTGCTTGCCCATGTAGACCCGGCTCAAATACTGGCGCAGCAGCTCTTCTTTGGAATAACGCCGTTCCAAGGACAGCGCGGCGGCCATTTCAAGAGCTTTGCGCAGCAAGCTCTTCTCATTGGACAGGTAGGCCGTCCTGGCGAGCTGCTGCGTGATGCTGCTGCCTCCCTCGACGATCCGGCCGCTGGAGACATTGGCTGCCGCGGCTCTAAGCAAGGCGCGGAAGTCGATGCCGCCATGCGAATAGAACCTTTTGTCCTCCGTCGCCACAAAGGCTTCCTTCAACAAAGGAGGGAGCCGCCGCTCCAGCTCACCTCCACGATATCCATGCCGCGGGCTCGCCAGCACGCCCAGCTGCTTGCCCTGGCGGTCGATCAGAAGCGAGGGCGACACCGGCTCGCCAAGGGCGCTCGCGCCGTCCGTGACGACGTCTCCCGCCCAATGCAGCGCGGCGATTCCGAGCATGCATAAGGCTGCCGCAAGCGCCGCCGCATCGAACCAGAAGCGGCTTTGTCCCAAGGGAAGGCGGCGCCGCGGCTTCTTAGACTTTCTTTTCATCCGGCGCATCGGACGCATCCGCCCTTTCTCCATTCCGCTGCTCCCAGCGCTGCAGACGCCCCCGAATGTCGGCCAGCTGCTTCTCCGCTCGCAGGCAGCTCCTCATCAGCGTCTCTTCCGGCAGCCCTTCCGCATCCGGCAGGAAGACTTCATACTCTTCCCGCAGCTTGCCGGAGCGCCAGTGGAAGAAAACCAGAAACAGGGCTGCGCATGCCGATAGAAGCGCCGGCTTGGCGCCGACATGATTGACGATCCAGGCTGCCGACCGTGCCGGCAGGCTCTCTCCTCCGATCCCGCTTGGCCGGGTCATGAATCTCAGCAGCCGCAGCAGCAAGTATCCGCACGCTCCGCTGAGAACGGCCGATGAAACGCAGACGAGATAGAATTTTCTTCGGATAGCTTCAAATGACATGCCGCAATCCCTCCCTATGCGTATGACCTTATCAAGAAGATCTTAATAACAGCGGGAGAGGCTGCTTAGGAAATTCTTAACTTTCCGGCCGGAGATCGTTACTCACGCGAGAGATAAGATCTTCACCGCATCGTTCCGAGGAGAAGAATCCGAAATTCCTTCCCTGCCAGGTGGAGGACTTCGAAATTCCATCCCCTTCCAGAAGAAGGGAGCCGAAGTCCCGCAGCGCGAAGGGCTGTGCTACAATAGGTGGAAAAAAATACTACCAGGGGGTTCCTCATGTTCGGAACGGATGCGGAAGCGAGATTCACGCCTTTCGGGGCGGCCCATCTGGCCAGCCTGCTGCTCATTGCCGCCGTCGTGCTGGCCGTCTACCTGCTTCGCCGCAAGCTCGCCCTGAAGCCGGCTCCCGGACGCTTCCTCCTGGCGGCGCTGCTGGCGGCATGCGAGATTCTGCTCAATGTCTGGTATGTGCGGGGAGAGGTGTACAGCCCTTCCTCTACGCTGCCGCTCGAGCTCTGCAGCATCTCCCTGTACCTTTCCGTCCCCATGCTGCTGCTGCGCAGCCGTTTTCTGTTCGGCATCGTCTACTTCACGGCGCTCGGCGGAGCTCTCCAGGCGCTGGCCACGCCTGTGCTCGCTTACGCTTACCCGCATTTCCGTTTCCTGGAGTTTTTCATCGCGCACGGGCTGCTGATTATCTCCGCCCTCTACATGGTCTGGGTGGAAGGATTCCGGCCGACGCTGCGCTCCGTCTTCACCGCCTGGGCAGCCGTCAATGTCATCGCTGTCTTCGTGTATGCCGTCGACAGGCTGACGGGAGCCAACTACATGTTCCTGGCGCGCAAGCCTCGTCCTCCTCGCTGCTCGATGTCCTCGGTCCTTATCCGTGGTACATCCTTTCGCTCGAGCTGGTCGCTCTGCTGCTCTTCTTCCTGCTGTATCTCCCCTTCGCCCGCTTCAACCGCACGGAGGACAACAAGCAGCCGGCCGCCTCCTGATCCTGAATGGAGGCTTGCAGCCATTCTGCTATTTTCATGATTGCGGAATAAAATCAAACAAGCTGCCTCCGGTTCAATGCCGGCGCAGCTTGTTTTTGTTGCGTGTTGGTTTTTTTACAGCCGAATCCGGAGCTTGAACAGTCCGGCCTTGCGGGCAGCCATGTAGATGATGACGACCAGCGGTCCGATGAAGACGCCGATGACGCCGACCAGCTTGAAGCCTACATACAGGCTGACCAGCGCGGAGATCGAGCCGATGCCGACGGAATCTCCGAGAATCTTCGGCTCGATGATCCGCCTGACGACCGTAATGACGAGGAACAGCACCAGAAGGCCGATTCCCGTCCCGACCTGGCCCGTCATCATGAGGTAGGCCGCCCAAGGGACGAGCACGGACCGGTGCCGAGAATAGGCAGGATATCCACGACGACGATCAGCAGCGCGATGGCGAGGGAATAGTTGATTCCGAGAATGACGAGGCCGAGCAGCGTGATGATGTACGTGACGAGGCTGAGCAGCAGCTGGGAACGCAAAAATCCGAAGATGGAAGACTTGAGATTGTCCAGCACCGATCCGACCTGCACCTGGGAATCCTCGTGGAACTGCGACAGGAATGACTTGCGCATCGTATTCAGGCTGAAGCTGAACATGTATACGGCTACGATGAACACGATGAAGAAGATGAACATTCCGGGCAGCCCCGAGGCGAACTGGACGACGGACTTGGAGAAGCCCGTCACGACGGACATCAGCGTTCCGGTCAGGCCGCCCAGCACCTTCTCCAGCTGCGCCGCCGCATCGGGAGGCATGTTCGTGTACAGATCCTTGGCGTTGTCGATCGTATGCAGGAAGTATTGGTTGGCATCCGCCACCATGCCCGGCACGCGATCCCAGAAGGCGATGAGCTCGGCGATCAGCTTGAAGCCGATGCCTCCCGCCAGTGCAAGCAGCGCAAGCGTGAAGAGCGTGCAGGAGACGATCGCCGCCGACAGCCGGTTCATCCTCGCCCGGCGCATCAGCAGGCCGTTCAGCGGCTCCAGGAAGATCGCGACGACGAGAGCAAGCAGGAACGGAGCCCCGACGGTGAAGCTCAAGTACAGAAGCAGCAGGCCTACAGCGATGAAAACAAGGGTTTTGACAGACATCGGCTTCTCTCCCCAAGGGGTGCGGCGCCCCTGGCTGATCCCGGCCGCATCCCCGGCAAGAGCTGTATCCAGCCTGTCAGGGTTCAGCTGTCGGCCTGCTCCGCATTTTCGGACAGGGCTTCGGCTGCGGGATCGCGGTAGATATGTACGCGCAGCACGCGAAGTCGCTGGCAATCTGCTATCTCAAATACATATTCGCCATAAACGACTTTCTTGCCTCTTGCAGGATTTCCTTCCAGCCGGATGAAGAGCCATCCTCCGATGGAATCGACATCCTCATCCTCGATGTCCAGGCGGAACATATCGTTGATATCGTCGATGAGCATGCGCCCCTCGACGGTCGTCACCTGATCCTTGACGACGACGCTCGGCTGGTCCAGGTCGAATTCGTCATGGATCTCGCCGACGATCTCCTCAAGGATCATCTCCGTCGTCAGCATGCCGGCCGTGCCGCCGTATTCGTCCACGACGATGGCCAGCTGCGAATGGCGGCGCTGCATGAGCTGCAGCACCTGGCTGATCTCCATCGATTCCGGCACGTTCAGCACCGGCCGGATCAGCTCGCGGACATTATGGTTGCGTCCCGCATCCGCCGTCAGCAGGTCGGTGATATGGACGAACCCGATGATCTGATCCTTGTCCTCGAGACCGACGGGATAGCGCGTATGTTTGGTGCGGTAGACGATGTTCAGGTTGTCCCCGAAGGACTGGTTGGCGAACAGGCAATCCATATCCGTCCGGGGCAGCATGACCTCGCGGGCCACCATGTCGGAGAAATCGAAAATGTTGTCGACGAGCTTCATTTCGTTGGAATCGATGACTCCGCTCTTGGCGCTCTGGTTGACGAGCAGGCGGATCTCCTCCTCGGTATGGGCCGTCTCATGCTCGCTGGCCGGAGCGATGCCGAACAGCTTCAGCAGGCCGTTGGCCGCTCCGTTCAGCACGACGATCGCCGGCTTGAACACCTTGTAGAAGAACATGAGCGGTCCGGACAGCCAGAGGGATACGCCCTCCGCCTTCTGGATGGCCAGCGACTTGGGAGCGAGCTCGCCGAGCACGATATGCAGGAAGGTGATGACCAGGAACCCGATGATCAGGGACACCGTCGAAATGACCGTTTCGCTCGTGACTCCGAACTTGAACAGCAGAGGCTCCACGATCATATGCGATACGGCCGGCTCGCCGACCCAGCCCAGTCCAAGCGAAGCCAGCGTAATGCCGAGCTGGGTCGTCAAGGTGGCCGGCCAGGTCATCCGGATCGGCGAGATCGAGGCGCCGCCGAACGATCTGTCCGCCGACGAGCTTCGCGAGCTGACGGAGCAATCTTCCGTCCGGGTCGTCGACAAGGCGACGGAGGCCAGGATGACGGCTTACATCGATCAGATCAAGGCCGAAGGAGACTCTATCGGAGGCGTCGTGGAGTGCATCATCGAAGGAGCTCCTGTCGGACTCGGCTCGCATGTGCAGTGGGACCGCAAGCTGGATTCGCGCATTGCAGGCGCCGTCGTCAGCATCAACGCGTTCAAGGGCTGCGAGATCGGCATCGGATTCGAGGCCGGTGTGCTGCGCGGCTCGCAGGTGCATGATCCGATCCTCTACAGCGAGGAACGCGGCTACCATCGCGCCTCCAACCGCGCAGGCGGCTTTGAAGGCGGCATGACGACCGGAGAGCCGATCGTCGTGCGCGGCGTCATGAAGCCGATCCCGACTCTCTACAAGCCGCTCGCAAGCGTAGATATCGACACGAGAGAGCCGTTCACCGCCCAGGTGGAGCGCTCCGACAGCTGCGCGGTTCCGGCGGCGAGCGTCGTCATGGAGCATGTCGTCGCCTGGGAAGTGGCGCGGGCGTTCCTCGAGAAGTTCGGCGGCGATTCCATGGAGGAAATCCGCGCCAACTACGACGCCTACCTCAGGCAAGTAGGGGAATACTAGCATGCGCGAGCTCACGGTCAATCTCGGGGACAGATCGTATCCCATCTGCATCGGCCAAGGGCTGATTCAGCGAGCCGGCGAGCTGTTCGCGGAGAAGGCGATCAGCCGCAAGTCTCCGCTGCTGATCGTCACCGACGAGAATGTCGCGGACAGATGGCTGGAGCCGCTCGCTGCGGCGCTCGAAGCTTCGGGCTATGCCGCGGCGCGGTTCATCGTTCCGGCCGGGGAAAAGTCGAAGTCTCTGGACATGTTCCAGAACGTCATCACGGCTTGCCTCGAAGCCGGCCTGGACCGCAAGTCCGCCATCGTGGCGCTCGGCGGCGGCGTTGTCGGGGATCTGGCGGGTTATGCCGCCGCATCCTATATGCGCGGCATCCGATTCGTCCAAGTGCCGACGACGATTCTGGCGCATGACAGCAGCGTCGGCGGCAAGGTGGCGGTCAATCACCCGCTCGCCAAAAACATCATCGGCGCTTTCCATCAGCCGGAGCTCGTGCTGTACGATCTGGATACGCTGCTTACACTGCCTCCGCGCGAGGTGAGCAGCGGCCTGGCCGAAGTCGTCAAGCACGGCCTGATCCGGGATGCCGGATTCGTCGAATGGATCGTCGGCCATGCAGGACAGCTGCTGGCGCTGGAGCCTGACGTCCTCGGACATGCCCTGTACAAGGGCTGCTCGGTCAAGGCGGAAGTCGTCTCCCGGGACGAGCGGGAGAACGGCCTGAGGGCCATTCTCAATCTGGGGCATACGATCGGACATGCGCTGGAGGCGGTCGCCGGTTATGACGAGCTGCGCCACGGAGAAGCGATTTCGATCGGCATGATCGGCTCCGCCATGCTCGGCGTCGAGCTTGGAGCGCCGCTGGAAGTCTACGAGACGACGAAGCGAGCGCTGGAATCGGTAGGGCTTCCGGTCGCCCTGCCGGAGCATTACGATACGGATGCCGTCATGGAAGCGATGATGCATGACAAGAAGTTCGGCGAAGGCCGGATGACCTTCATCGTGCCGACGGCCGTCGGCACGGTCGAGATTCGAAACGGCATCGAGGCTGGCATGGTGAGAGCCATCGTCGAGAGGCTGAAGCGGGAGGAGAGATGGACATGAGCGTAAGGGGAATTCGGGGAGCGATCACGGCGGACTCCAACGAGGAGCGTCCCATTCTGGATGCGACGCTGGAGGTTCTCCAGGGGATCGTAGCCGACAACGGTATCGATCCGGAAGACATATGCAGCGTCATGATTACGGTAACGGCCGATCTCGACGCCGCATTCCCGGCGAAGGCGATCCGGGAAATGGACGGCTGGGAGCTGGTGCCTCTCATGTGTTCGGTCGAGGTTCCGGTAAAGGGCAGCCTGGAGCGCTGCATCCGCTTGATGCTTATGGTCAACACCGACCGGACGCAGCGGGAGATCCGCCATGTGTACATGAAAGGCGCAAGGGCGCTGAGACCGGATCTGAGCGGCACTTCGGCTCCCTAGTCCGCCGCGGCCCGAGGGAGCTTGAACAAGCTTTCCAGCCCGTTTTTCGGTCATTCGGCGCTTGCAGGCCAATCCTTTCTTCTTGACGCCTGCAAGGAACGTCCTGTATAGTTGAGGCAGTTAAGCAAAGTCCGAGTGGGACTTTCCAAGGTAGTCTTCGCACATGTCCGGCGGCAAGAGGGCCGAGAGTGGCGGGGAGCCTTAGATGAGACTAGACGAGTTGAGTTTGAGCTGAAGCATGGAGGACAGCCCGATGCGGCTGCTTCATTCGCGATCGCCGATCTTTTCCGCATGGAGATGGGGTTCGTGCATGATTCCTTGCCTGCCGTCGTCTTTTTTTGTCTTATCTATTGGAACGCTCCCGCGCCTTGCGGGAGCGTTTTTTTGCTTTTCTGCATCCTGGATTTTCAGAAGGAGACGATAAGCGATGAATCAAGAGCTTGAGACGATCAAGTCGATGGCAGGACGCTACAACCTTATTCCGGTCGTAAGGCAGCTGCTGGCCGATACGGAGACGCCGATCCGGCTGTTCCAGCATTTTGCCGGCGAGAAGCGCGCGTTCCTGCTTGAAAGCGTAGAAGGCGGAGCGAAGTGGGCGCGGCATTCCTTTATCGGCATGGACCCGTTCATGATGATCAGCGGCAAGAACGGCTCCATGATGATGGAAACGAACGGTGAGCGCATCGAGCTTGAGGGCAAGCCGCTGGAAGCTCTTAAAGCAAGATTGAGGGCATACCGAAGCCCCGAGCTTGCGGGACTTCCTTCCTTTACAGGCGGGGCGGTCGGGTTTTTCGGGTACGATCTGCTCCACTACTACGAGAATCTGCCGCGGCACAGGCAGGACGACCTGCAAATGAACGATCTTCAGTTCATGTTTTGCGATACGATGATCGTGTTCGACCACTTCAAGCAGCAGATTCAAGTCATCGGCAATGTGCATATTCCGGAAGCCGCCACGGACAGCGACATCGAGCGCATGTACAACGCTGCGGTGGGCAGGATCGACACCGTGCTTGACCGGATCCGGCAGCCGGTGCCGCTTCCGCTTACATCAGGCGGAGCTCTTCCGGAGGATCCCGATCTCGGCGATATCCGATCCAATGTGACGAAGGAGCAGTTTCTCGCGAACGTGGACACGGCCAAAGAGTACATCCGCGCGGGAGACATCTTCCAGGTCGTTCTGTCCCAGCGGTTCCATGTCGAGACGGAAGTGGATCCGCTCCATGTATACCGGGTGCTTCGCACGCTGAATCCTTCTCCGTACATGTATTATCTCAAAATGGATGAGGAGGTCATCGTCGGAACATCCCCCGAAGCGCTGGTGAAGGTGTCCGAGGGCAAGGTGGAGACGAGGCCGATCGCGGGCACGAGGCCGCGGGGCAAAACCGCCGAGGAGGACCTCGCTCTCGAGGAGGAGCTGCTCGCCGACGACAAGGAGCGGGCGGAGCATTTGATGCTCGTCGATCTCGGCCGCAACGACATCGGCCGCGTGGCGGAGTTCGGCACGGTAAAATGCGATTCCTTCATGCAGATCGAGCGGTATTCCCATGTCATGCATATCGTGTCCAACGTGACGGGCAAAATGCGCGGCGACCGTGATTTCTTCGACGCCTTCATCAGCTGCCTGCCGGCCGGAACGGTCTCGGGAGCGCCCAAGCTGAGAGCGATGGAAATCATCGCCGAGCTCGAAAACGAGGCGCGCGGCGCTTATGCCGGGGCGATCGGCTACTTCGGCTTCAGCGGCAAAAGCATGGATACATGCATTACGATCCGGACGATCATCTTCAAGAACGGCAAAGCCTATGTCCAGGCCGGAGCGGGAATCGTCTGGGATTCGGTGCCGGTCAAGGAATACGAGGAGACGGTGAACAAGGCCAAGGGCATGCTCAAGGCGATCCGCATCGCCGAAGCGGCTTTTCCGCCGGCTGCGAAGACCGTTCCCGAGCTGCAGCTCGTCAACAGCGACTATTACGCCGATACGATGAAGGAGGCGCGGACATGATGGAAGCCATGCAAGGAGTGACGGCCGCCGAAGCTCTTGGGCGCCTGATCGGCGGCGGCAGCTTGAGCCGCGAGGAAGCCGGAAGCGTCATGCGTCTCATCATGGAGGGAGAGGCGACCTCCGCCCAGATCGGCGCCATCGTCACCGCCCTCCGCATGAAAGGAGAGACCGTGGACGAAATCAGCGGATTCGCCGAGGTCATGCGCAGCTACTCCGACCGTGTCAGCACGACCCGCGACGGCCTGCTCGATACTTGCGGCACAGGCGGCTCGGGCATCCATAAATTCAATATCTCCACATCCTCTTCCATCATCGCGGCGGCTGCCGGAGTACGGGTCGCCAAGCATGGCAACCGCGCGATGTCGGGCAAGGCCGGCAGTGCGGATGTGCTGGAGGCGCTCGGAGTCAACATCAGCCTGACGGCGGTGCAGGCGGCCGAATGCCTCGAGGAGATCGGCATCTGCTTCATGTTCGCGCAGCTCTATCATCCCTCTCTGCGGCATGCGGCGGTTCCGCGCCGCGAGCTCGGCGTGCGCACGATCTTCAACATGCTTGGACCGCTCACCAACCCGGCAGGAGCCGACCGCCAGCTGCTCGGGCTGTACGACCGCTCCCGCACGGAATCCGTCGCCCGCGTCCTCGGCGGACTCGGCCTGAAGCGGGCGATGGTCGTCTCCAGCTACGACGGACTGGATGAGATCAGCATCTCCGCCGCGACTCAGGTGTCGGAATTGGCTGAGGACGGAACAATCCGGACCTACGATTTGACGCCGGAATCGCTGGGGCTGCGCCGCTGGCCGCTGGAGGCGATATCCGGGGGCAGCCCGGCGGACAACGCGGAGATCATCCGCGCGATCTTCAATGGCGAGGAGACAGGCGCATACCGGGATATCGTTCTTTTGAACGCCGGGGCTTGCATCTATGTCGGAGACAAGGCACAATCGCTGGAGGAAGGCGTGGAGCTTGCGCGCCGCATCATCGACGGAGGAGCCGCCGCAGCGAAGTTGCAGCAGCTGATCCGCAAGACGGGAGAATACAGCCATGTTTCTGGATAAGATTGTCCATACCAAAAAAGAAGAAGTCGCTGAGCTTGCTTCCCGATTCAAGCTGGGAGAAGCCGAGAAGGAGATTTCGCGGATGGAGCCTGCGAGGGGATTCATCCATGCCGTCACCGCAGGACGGAAGCGTTCCGTCGGGCTGATCGCGGAAGTGAAGAAGGCGTCTCCGTCCAAAGGGCTGATCCGGCCGGATTTCCAGCCGGAGAAGCTGGCCCGGTCGTATGAGAGCGCCGGAGCGGACTGTCTTTCGGTGCTGACCGACAAGGACTATTTCCAGGGGGCGAACGAGTATTTGACGGCCGTCTCCAGCGCGGTGAAGCTGCCGCTGCTGCGCAAGGACTTCCTCATCGACTTCCGCCAGGTCTACGAGGCCAGGCTGATCGGATCCGACGCCGTTCTGCTGATCGCCGCCATCCTGAAGCGGAACGAGCTGAAGGAGCTGCATGAGATCGCCGAGTCGATCGGGCTCGACGTTCTCACGGAAGTTCATGACGAGCGGGAAATGGACATGGTGCTTGATCTCGGCCTGGCCAGGCTGGTCGGAATCAACAACCGCAACCTGCATACATTCGAGACGGATCTCGGCACGACGGCAAGACTGGCGGCGATGGCGCCGCCGGGAGTGTCCCTGATCAGCGAAAGCGCGATCTCCAAGCCGGAGGACGTCGAGTACGTCGCCTCTGCCGGAGCTTGCGGCGTTCTGGTCGGAGAGCATTTCATGCGCCAGCCGGATCCCGGGCAGGCTGTCCTGGAGCTGATGGGAGCGGCAGCAGCCAGATGACGGGCGCTGAACGACCGACAGGGCATCGGCACGCGATTCCTCTGCTCAAACTATGCGGCATCAGGGACGAAGCGGCGGCAAGTCTCATCGGCGGGCTTCCGGTGGATTACGCGGGGTTTATTTTCGCCCGCAGCCGCAGGCAGGTATCGCCGGAGCAGGCGGGAGCATTGATTGCAGCGCTGCGTGCGGGCGCCGGCCCGGCCCGCGGGGATTCCCCTTCGCCGCTAGCGGTGGGCGTATTCGTGGATGCATCTCCGCAAGAGCTGGAAGCGGCGCTCAGGCATGCTCCGCTCCAGGCGCTGCAGCTGCACGGGAACGAAGAGCCGGAGCTGTGCCGAATCGCCGCCGGCTTCGGCGTTCCGGTCTGGAAGGCTCTGCATGCGGATCCGGACGGAACTCCGGCCGGCATCAGCCGCAAGCTAGGGGAATTTGCGGAGGCGGGAGCGGAAGCTTTCCTGCTCGATACGGCAGGCGGCGGCACCGGCAAGACATTTGATTGGAGCCTCATACCGGCCTATCAGGCAGCAGCGCGCAGCGTCGGGAAGAAGCTTTTCATCGCCGGAGGGCTTCATGCCGGCAACGTATCGAGTTTGATCGAGCAATTTTCGCCAGACGGCATCGACGTCTCGAGCGGCGTTGAAGCCGCAGGCGTCAAGGACCCGGAGCTGATCCGGGCATTTACGGAAAGGGTGAAGCCAGCATGATTCAAGTACCAGACGCAAGCGGACGATTCGGCAAGTTCGGCGGCCGTTACGTACCGGAGACGCTGATGAACGCGCTCCTCGAGCTTGAGGAGGCGTACAAGCATTATTCCCAGGACCCTGACTTCCAGGCTGAAGTGAACGAGCTTCTCCATACCTATTCCGGCAGGCCGACATCCTTGTACTTCGCCGAGCGGCTGACTCGGCATCTGGGCGGAGCGAAGATCTATCTCAAGCGCGAAGACCTCAACCATACTGGCGCCCATAAAATCAACAATACGATCGGACAGGGCGTACTCGCCAAGCGGATGGGCAAGAAAAAAATCATCGCCGAAACCGGCGCCGGCCAGCATGGCGTCGCTTCCGCCACGATCGCGGCCCTGCTCGGACTTGAATGCAAGGTCTTCATGGGCGAGGAAGACATGAAGCGCCAGCAGCTCAACGTGTTCCGGATGCAGCTGCTTGGGGCGGAAGTGGTGCCGGTGCTCTCCGGCACGCGCACGCTCAAGGATGCCTGCAACGAAACGCTGCGCTACTGGGTCAGCAATGTGGACGATACGTATTACATTCTCGGTTCAGTTACGGGCCCTCATCCATATCCGATGATTGTAAGGGATTTCCAGCGCATCATCGGAGACGAGGCTCGCGAGCAGATTCTGAAGGATGAGGGACGGCTTCCGGATTACATCGTGGCCGCCGTCGGCGGCGGCAGCAACGCCATGGGCATTTTCTACCCGTTCGTAGGAGACGAATCCGTCCGTCTGATCGGCGTCGAAGCGGCCGGACGCGGCGTGGATACGGAGGAGCATGCCGCCACGATGACCAAGGGCCGGCACGGCGTCTTCCAAGGCTCTCTCAGCTACGTCCTGCAGGATGAGACCGGCCAGGTGCAGCCGGCGCATTCCATTTCCGCCGGACTCGACTATCCGGGAATCGGCCCCGAGCATGCCTATCTCAAGGATGTCGGCCGGGCGGAATACTTCCCTGTCACCGACGCCGAGGCGCTTGAGGCTCTCCAGCTGCTGTCGCGGACGGAAGGCATCATTCCCGCCCTGGAGTCGGCCCATGCGATCGCGCATGTGATGAAGCTGGCGCCGTCCCTGCCCGCCGGCCAGACGATCGTCGTCAGCCTCTCGGGCCGGGGAGACAAGGATGTGGAAACGATTATGGGATATCTCGGAGGGCTGAAGCATGAATCCAATTGACCTCGTCTTCGAACGGCTCCAAGCAGAGAAGCGGACGGCGCTCATTCCATTCATCACGACCGGTGACCCCGATCTGCGCACGACGGTCGATATCGTCGTCGAGCTGGAGAAGGCTGGAGCCGACATGATCGAGCTCGGCGTGCCGTATTCCGATCCGCTTGCCGACGGCCCTGTCATTCAAAAGGCTTCCGAGAGAGCTCTGCGCAATCCGATTACGCTGGAAGCATGCGTCGATGTCGCGGCCAAAGCCCGGGAGGCAGGCGTCAAGATGCCCTTCATCCTGTTTACTTACTACAATCCGGTGCTTCAGTACGGCCTCGAGCGATTTTTCACCCTGCTCCACGAGCAGGGCATCAGCGGCCTGATCATCCCGGACCTCCCGATCGAGGAGGATGGCGAGGTTCGCGAGATGGCGGCGGAAGCGGGCGTCCATCTCGTGCCGCTCGTGGCGCCGACCTCCAAGGCGCGCGTCCAGCGGATTGCCGCCGAGGCCCAGGGCTTCGTCTACTGCGTGAGCTCGCTCGGCGTGACGGGCATGCGCAGCGAGTTCCATGCCGGCCTCGAAGGCTTCCTGGAATCGGTGCGCGAGGCGACGCCGCTGCCGATCGCCGTCGGATTCGGCATCAGCAGCCGGGAGCAGGTGGAGCGGATGAGCGCCAGCGCGGACGGAGTCATTGTCGGCAGCGCGATCGTCCGCCAGGTGGAGGAGGCGCTGCCGCTGCTCTCCGATGAAACGACGTACCGGCAAGGCATCGAGCAGATCGGCCGCTTTGTCGCCGGATTGCGGGTGTAGCCTGCTCGGCAGCCATGCCTGACTTGCTTCGCCGTGAGCATCGGCTTCCTTCGGGAGGCCGATGCTCTTTCTGATAGTGCAACGCTTTAAAGTGCTTCCATCTTTCCGCCATCTGTGAGACAATAGATGCCATAACGCAACACCCAGGCGGAAATCAATCATTGAGGTGACGATCCTATGCAAGCAAAGCGCAACATCTTACATCTGCCCGTCTACCAGCCCGGCAAGCCGGTGGAGGACGTCAAGAGGGAGCTTGGACTGGATGAAGTCATCAAGCTCGCCTCCAACGAGAACCCGTACGGCAGCTCGCCGCTGGCCCGTCAGGCCATCATCGCCGAGATCGAGAACAACAGCATCTATCCCGACGGAGCCAGCATCGAGCTGACGGCGGCCATGGCCGCCAATCTTGGCGTGCAGCCGGAGCAGCTGATCTGGGGCAATGGAGCGGACGAGATCATTCTTATGATCGCGCGCTCCTTCCTGGAGCCGGGAGACGAGACGATCATGGCCAGCGAGACGTTCTCCCAATACCGCCATAACGCCGTCGTGGAGAATGCCGTCATCATCGAGATTCCGCTCGTCGAAGGCAGGCATGATCTTCCCGCGATGCTGGCAGCCGTAACGGACAAGACGAAGGTGGTCTGGATCTGCTCGCCGAACAATCCGACGGGCGCGATCGTGACGCAGGAGGAGCTGTCCTCCTTAATGAACAGCATCCGCAGCGACGTGCTTGTCGTGCTGGACGAAGCATACTGCCATTTCGTCGACGATGTGGACTACCACGACAGCCTCGAGCTGCTGAAGCGCTTCGACAACCTGATCTCGCTCCGCACCTTCTCCAAAATCTATGGACTCGCGGCGCTGAGGATCGGGTACGGAATCGCCCATCCTTCGGTCATCAACAGCATCAACCTGGTGCGGGAGCCGTTCAATACGGCCCGTGTCGCCCAGGCTGCAGCGAGGGCGGCGCTTGCCGACCAGGCCTTCGTCGACGGCTGCCGCGAGAAAAACATCCGCGAGCGCGATTACCTGCAAGGGGAATTCGACCGTCTTGGACTGAAGTATTTCCCGACTCAGGCGAACTTTATCTTCGTCGATGTGCGGATTCCTTCCAAGGATGCTTTCGACGCCCTGCTCCGCAAAGGCTTCATTACTAGGGCCAACTGGCCGAAGTCGCCGAACTGGCTGCGGATTTCCATCGGCAAGGCGGAGGACAACCGCAAGCTGATCGCGGCTCTGGAACAGGTTCTGAGAGAAGCGGCGGTGCTCGGGTAAGTTGGATACTAGAATCGCAGTTATCGGAGCCGGCCTCATCGGCGGCTCTCTTGCCCTTTGCTTCAAAGGAATGGAAGGATTCCATGTCACAGGATATTCCTACAGGCAGGAATCCGCAGACAAATACTTGAAGCTTCATGTCGTGGATGAAGCGACGACTTCGCTGGAGACGGCCGTCCAGGGAGCCGACTTCATCTTTCTGTGCGTGCCGGTGGGCTTGATCGGCGGCTATCTCGCCCAGCTCGGCAGGCTGCCGCTCAAGCCGGGCTGCATCATCACCGATGTGGGGAGCACGAAGGCCGGCATCATGGATGCGGCGTCGCAATGCGATCTGGGACGCGCCTTGTTCATCGGCGGCCATCCGATGGCGGGCTCCGAGAGAGCGGGAGTCGAGGCCGCTTCAAGGCATTTGTTCGAAAATGCCTTTTATATCCTCACTCCTCATCCTGCCGTGCCGGAGGAAGCTGTCGCGAGGCTCGGCAGCCTGCTTGCCTTGACGAACGCGCGAGTCGTGTCGATGGACCCCGTCCAGCATGACCGCATCGTCGGAGCGATCAGCCATCTGCCGCATCTGATCGCAGTCGCCCTGGTCAACCAGGTGCAGAAGCGGAACGAGGATTCCGGCATGTACGCCATGCTGGCGGCAGGAGGATTCCGGGACATTACGCGGATTGCATCGAGCGATCCGACCGTATGGAGAGATATTCTGCTGGACAATCGCGATGTCGTGCTCGACCTGCTCGACGAATGGAAAGGCGAGATGAGCCGTTTCGCCGATATTCTGAGGGAAGGGGACGGGGAGGCTGTCAGCGAAGCGTTCCGAAGCGCGGGCGAGTTCCGCGATTCGCTGCCGGAGAGGCGCCGAGGCGTGCTGCAATCCGTCTATGAATGCTACATGGACGTGCCGGATCATCCCGGCATCATCGGCAAGATCGCCACGGAGCTTGGCAACCGCAGGATCAACCTCAGCAACCTGCAGATCATCGAAAGCCGCGAGGATGTGCCGGGCGTGCTCAGGCTCAGCTTCCGCACGCAGGGCGATCTGGATCAAGCCGTCGACGTGCTGGAGCAATTCGAATATACCGTCAAGTTCTGATTGGATGGAAGATCCCGGCTCCCGGGATCTTTTTTTTTTGTATGTTGCAGGGCTAGCCGTCAGCCCTCCTATCCAAAGGATCAATCTGCAAAAAGTCTATTTTTCTCTTCCAAAATGGCTATGTTAATCTTTGTTGTTGATATTGGATAGATGCGAACCAATGTTCTGAAATGAGGGTAATATCACGTACCCCACTTCAACGAACAAGGAGACCTCATATTTGGGTTCGTTTGATTGAATGTATGATTGAGGGATTTTCTCTGAGAAAATGTGCAGAACAATTGAACGGTGAAGTCGCGCATGTCACCTTGGTTTACTGGCGGCATAAGATTCTCGCGGCTCTGAAGCAGATTCCGACCGAAGTATTTCAAGGTATCGTTGAAATTTCTGTATTCGGAAAAGGGCAAGCGGAATATTGCAGAACGCCAGCCACGTAAACGTGGTGGGAAAGCCAAATATCGTGGGATTAATAATGACCAAGCATGGGTTCTCGTTGCCCGTGGCCGTTCGCCATCTCGACAGCAAGGAGTATGAGAACACAGCGTCGAACTAAGAAAAACCTGTTGGTGTCCTCATGCCTGTTTTCTGTAAAAGATACAACGGAGTGGCAACAAAGTACCTGGAGCATTTGGAATCGAAATTAAATTGACCATATCGTAGGTTGAAAATGGTTCAAAGTCCAAAATTAGTACTGAGCAATTAAATGTGCATAGGAGTGATCAAAATGGCGAAGCTTCCAGGCGAACGACAAGTCGAAGAATATTTACAGAATCTTGTACATCCATTGAAAAGGGAAATTGAAGAGGTCCGTAGGATCGTCTTAGGTACGGATAGGGAGCTTTCCGAACATGTGAAATGGAATGCACCGAGTTTCTGTTTTCATGATGATGATAGAATAACCTTCAACCTTCATGGAAATGGCTTTTTTAGACTTGTGCTTCACCGAGGAGCCAAAGCAAAAGAAAGCATAAACGTGAAGCGTTACTTCGAAGATGTCCAAGGACTAATGGAATGGGTAACAAATGACAGAGCCACAATAAAGTTTACCGATATAAAAGATGTCGAAGTTAAAAGAGAGCTCCTAAAAGAAGTGGTCAGAAGGTGGGTAGACGTAACGTTATAACAAGCATGGACGGCGCTGAACTATTGGTGCGATAGACCCTGTAAAGGGCGGTTTATTAAGGCAATATTTTGGCTGAAAATCAACTATGTTAATGAACATAGCCTCCATAATAAAAAAATGAAAACGCTTATTGACAAATTGAAAACGGATACATTATACTAGCACTACAGTATGGTTTCTCTCCACTCCTATCCAACTCCATCGCACGTCTTGTGCGGGCCGCCTTTTATTAAGGCGGCTTTTTGTTTTTCTTAAACTTTCCTCATTTTCCGATATTACCTCCGAGCCCATGCTACAATACAGTGAGTTTTGGGCCATCCAATTATTGGGTAATGATTCTTGTCGAAGGCGGCAGGATTATGAAATTCCTTATCGAATTGGAATCTATACAGAATGAGATCCGCCGTTCCGAAATACTCATAAGAGGCTTCGAACTTTTTTTTCTTCAGACAGCGCAACTTTCTGCAGCCGCTCCGGTACAATTGTTTAACCGGAACGGAATATTTGCAGGTGAGGAGGTACTACCGCCTGTCATGCTTGATTCCGAACTTATCCGGCAAATCAAAGACGGAAATATTGAGCTCTACTCCGAATTAATGAGGCGTTACCAGCGCAAGATCATGTCTTTCATCCTTCATATGCTGCGGAGCTCCAAGATGGAGCTTGCCGCGGAGGACCTGTGCTCCGAAACCTTCTACAAGGCCTATCGAAGCCTGAGCTCCTTCCGTGAGGTGGATGCCCAATTTTCCACCTGGCTGTACACCATCGCGCGCAATACGGTGCTCAGCGAGCTGCGCAAGCAGCGCAGCATACATATCCCTCTCGAAGAGAGCGGGCTGATGCCGGCAGCGCCGGAGGAAGCCGCTCCAGAGCAGCAGATCCTTCAGGGGGAGCGCATGTCGCTCGTGAGAGATGCGATCCGCACCTTGCCCGAGAAGCAGCGTTCCGCGCTTGTGCTGAGAGAATATGATGGATTGGATTATCAGGAAATCGCTGATATTCTTGGAGGCACGGTCAGCTCGGTCAAATCCTTGCTCTTCCGCGCCAGAAGCAGCGTGAAGATGCAGCTGGAGCCTTACTTCGAAGAGGTTGCGAGCGAAGATTTCGAAGGGATGAAGCTGCGATGAAATGCGATGAAGTGCAGGAGGCGCTCGGCCTTTACTGGGATCTCCCCGAAGGCGACCCTTTAAAGCTGTCCGTCGACCTGCATTTGAAGCATTGCATAGCTTGCAAGGAAGATTTCCGCTTGTGGGAGGAAAGCGAGCTGCTGATCAGGCAGCTCGCGGAGGAAGACGAAGCTGCTTCCTGGGAATCCGCTGAGTCAGTCAACCGACAGGTTATGGATCGAATTTATGCGGAAGACGGGTACAATCCCAAGCCGCGACTGTTTCATCCGCTGGGCAGGCATTTGAACAACCGGGTTTCGGCTGCTGTGGCAGCTTGCCTGGCGATGTTTACGACCAGCTTGTTATACGTGCTGTTAAGCCGCGGCGACGCGGATTCGGAAACGGCTACCCAGACCGGATTGATGGAGACCGCAAGCGCCTCATCGGGCACGATGTTCAAGGCGAGCTTTTCTGCCGACACTCCCGTAGCCCAGGTCAGCGATCCGTTCATACTCAATATCGTGCCGACAACGCCGCAATATTGGATCATCTTGTCCATGCTGGGGCTGGTACTGATTTTGTTCATGCTGAATTGGCTTTCGCGAATTCGCAAATAAGGGTAAGACCGTTTCCGGCTGCATTTGCGGCCGGATTTTTAGGTTCAGAACGAAGGAGAGAATGGACAAGATGATGAAGCTGGGGCTGATCCGTCATGGGAAGACGGATTGGAATGCAGAGGGACGAATTCAAGGCATTACGGACATACCGCTGAACGGGGAAGGGCGGGATCAGGCCGGAAGGCTTGCGGACAGGCTGCTCAGGGACGGCGACATATGGGATGGAGTCGTGACCAGTCCTTTGGTCCGTGCGCGGGAAACCGGGGTAGTCATCGCCGAGAAGCTGGACATTCCGCTGCTCGAGCCGGAACCGCTTCTGACGGAGCGCAGCTTCGGTCTTGTAGAGGGGACAAAGGAAGCGGAAAGAATCGAGCGTTGGGGAGCGATGTGGCGGACCCATCCAGATGCGGGCATCGAGTCGGATGAACGCGTGCAGGAGCGTGGCCAAGCCTTCGTCGCCCGCATGGAGGAGCAGTACCCTGATTCCAGGCTGCTCGTCGTTACGCACGGAAGCTACCTGGCCCAACTGCTGGAAGTTCTCTGCGACGGACTCAGCCAAACCTATCTCAACAACATGTCCTATTCCATTCTTGAGTTCGACGGTAGCAAGTGGACGCCGCTGCTTCATAATTGCACCCTCCACCTCGAGAGCTGAGCCGAGTCGAGTCCGGTTATACGTCACCTTCGCCTTTCGGCGAAGGTTTTTTTTCGTTCCCGCCATGTCTTAAACGTCGAGGATCTTCCCATAATGGTACTAGCAAATGGCAGGAGGGAAGAGAGAATGAACTTCGCGGATATGCTGGGTTACGCCGATATCGCCCAGCTCAGCCGGATAGCGGACGTATACCAATGCGAGTGCAACGGACATTCCAAAAACGAGCTGATTCAGTCGATCCTTTCCAAGGTGGGATCAAGGGAAGTTTTCGAGGCTCAGGTGGGCAGCATGCGTTTGGAAGATTTGCGCTTCATCAACTCTCTGCTATTCGACAAAAGGGAATTGTTCAGCCTGGAAGAGTTGATCGCGCGGGTGCAATCGAGCAAGCTTCAAGACGATGAGGCGGCTGCCGTGTCGCGGATAGCGGAAACGAAGCGTCCGCATGCGGACAGCGTCCCGAAAAACCGCCGCAAGGGCAAGGCTCAGCCCGTGCCTGAATCGGGTCCAAGGGAAATCATCTCCCGTTTCAAGCAGCAAGGCTGGCTGTTCAACGGAATCAGCGGCCCGGAGCGTTATCTGTTTCAAATTCCGAAAGATCTGAAGGTGAAATTCCGCGATACGCTGAGACGTCGCTTCCGCGAGAGCCTCGTCTATGCGGGCGAGCCTTCCGTGTACCGGGATGAACAAGAGCTGCTCGGCGAGGATGTGCATGCCTTGCTCTCTTATGTCCGCCATCACGAAGTGCCGCTGACGAGAGACGGATATATGCACAGGCGCACAGTCATGCAGATCATGGAGAGCTTCGGCGTGCAGGAGGAGCCCCCGGCCAAAGCGGCTTTCCGCTTCGGATACGGGCGCCGGTTCCGGGAATATCCCGAACGATTCTCGCTGGTCTATGACTATTGCTTCTATAATAAGTGGCTCGTGGAAGATGAGGATGTGCTCGTCTTGTCGGAGAGGGGAACCGAGGCGCTGCTGGACAGGCGCGCGGCGACTGCCGAACAGCTCTATCGCTTCTGGCTCCGGCTGTATAAGGGCGCAGTCCCGAATCTTCTGTCCCTCGCCCATTGGATCGACGATTTGGCGGACCGCTGGGTGACGGCGGATTCGCTCCGCGCCGTCCTGCTTCCCTTCATCAAGCCTTATTACTACGATACGGCCGATTCCGTGATCGACAAGCGGATTCTCATGATGCTTCTGCATCTGGGCATGCTGCGGATCGGGGAGGACGAGAAGCTGGGCACCGTCGTGAGGATGACCAAGCTGGGAAGCGCGGTCGTGGCCGGCGTCCATGTGGAGCATCAGGACGTGCTGCATGTCGAAGCGGGCGGCGGCACCATACTCTAGCAAGTCGCACTCGGGCTGCCGCACATTTGATTGGGGCCGGGCTTCTGTAATCTTCCTGCCGAAGTAAGGCGGAATAGAATGATAGCAGAAGAATGGCTGCGGGCAGTCTCTACATCTGTACGCTCTACCTGAAAGGAAACTAGCAGCGGGCATCATGAAGATCTGGGAGAGAGCTTGTATAGGTGCACGGATGATTCGATACGGAGGTGTATCCTATGATGGACAAATTGAAAGCGAACTATGAAGTCATGCTGGGTCTGACAGCTGAAATGATCCTGGATGAAGCCTTGCTTAAATTTCGCAGAGCCAAAATCTATGCAGCCATAAACGATGCGCTCGAAACCGGAGACAGGGATCGCTTCCAGAAGCTGTCCGAAGAGTGGAACGCTCTCCGCCGCTGAGTTGCTTCATGTCGGCCTTCGGTCCGGCCGCTTCCGCGGCTGGCCGGAGGCTGTCTTTTTTTGCCGCGACGGACGGGCCTCGACCCGCATGCCGGCTGCTGCCGGGGAATGGAACCATGAAGCGCAGCGTAAGAATCCGGCAGGCTGAGGATGTTGGCAAAAGAGTCCCTTCAAGGTAACATAAGGAAGGCGAAAATAACAAAGGAAGTGGAACAGCATGAAATTCAGCGAAATTGAACGTCAGCGCTGGCCCGAGCTGCAGCCGTACATGGATACTTGCCTGCTTCCGGTAACCGGCCTATCCGGCACGGAATCTCCTTGGCAGGCGGCCGAGGCGCTCGAGAAGCTGCGCGATCTGCTTGACGCGGCGGAAATTCCGTTCAAGGGCAGAATCATTTCTTATCCGGCGGTGCAGTACCGCTTCGGCCATGAATTGTCCGAATTGGACGAGCTGATCAGGAAAGTCAAAAGCGGAGGCTTCCGCTATGTCATCGCCGCATCGGCCGCGGTCGACCTGTCGGGGCTGGAGGAGGCGGATCTGGCGCTTGGACCGGACGACAGCGGAGCGCTGCCGGGGCCTTCCGACATCTCCTTGCGGATCCGGGAATTATGGAAAGCCTGAGGATGCGGAATGAAGCTTCCGCGACGAATGGGATGCATAATTTCTTTCCGCGAAGGGGAAACCATTTGTCAGGGAATGATTGTAAACTCGCCCCGTGCGATCGCCCTCAAATGTGACAAATTAGCAACAAAGATGGGAGCGATTTTTGAACAATGAACTTCCAAATTCTTGACGCTCCCAAACGTCTAAAGTATGATAGGAATTGCTTGGTTCGACACGGAATGTCTGGCGGACAAGGCATCCGATATGGTTGCAAAGGGGGTTGAACAGATGAGTACTCACGAAAATCAAGAATCCGCACACGCTCCCGTGAAGCGCAAGGAAATGTCGAGAAGGCAGTTTTTGGCTTACACCCTCGGAGGAGCCAGCGCATTCATGGCCGGCGGAGCCGTCCTGCCCATGATCCGGTTCGCCGTTGATCCGCTGCTGGAGAAACGCTCCGCAGGCAGCTTCGTCAAGGTTGTGGAAGAGAGCAAAGTGAAGGTCGGCGAGCCGACGGAGTTCAAGTTCAAAATCCATCAAGTCGACGGGTGGTATGTAAGCGATCCCGAGCAGGCCGCATGGATTATGAAGGACGACAACGGCAAGATTTTCGCGCTTTCTCCGATCTGCAAGCACTTGGGCTGCACGATCGGCTGGAACACCGAGAAAAACAACGAATATGTGTGCCCTTGCCACGGCGCCCACTACACCGTAGACGGCAAAAACCTGTCTGTAGCGCCGGCTCCTCTTGACGAGTATCAGATCAAGATCGAGAACGGCTTTGTTTACCTGGGCGATATCGTTCCGAACACAAGGGTTTAGGAGGCGTTAATTCAGATGTTTAAAAGCGTATACAACTGGATCGACGAACGTCTTGACGTGACGCCCCTGTGGAGGGATGTTGCGGACCATGAGGTGCCGGAGCATGTCAATCCCGCGCATCACTTTTCAGCCTTCGTTTATTGTTTCGGAGGATTGACGTTCTTCATTACCGTTATCCAGATACTGTCCGGCATGTTCCTCACCATGTACTACGTACCGGATATTATCAACGCTTACGCGAGCGTGGACTATCTTCAGCACAAGGTGCCGTTCGGCTCGATCGTGCGCGGCATGCACCACTGGGGAGCCAGTCTCGTTATTGTCATGATGTTCCTACATACGCTTCGCGTCTTCTTCACCGGATCCTACAAGGCTCCGCGCGAGATGAACTGGGTTGTCGGCATGCTGATCTTCTTCATCATGCTTGGACTCGGCTTCACCGGTTACCTGCTTCCTTGGGATAACAAAGCGTACTTCGCAACCAAGGTCGGCATTCAGATCGCCGATTCGGTGCCTTATATCGGGGAGTACATCAAAGTCTTCCTGCAGGGAGGAGACATCGTCGGAGCGACTACGCTGACCAGGTTCTTCGCGATTCACGTGTTCTTCCTTCCAGGCGCCCTGCTGGCTCTGCTGGCTGCGCACTTCTTGATGATCCGCAAGCAAGGCATCGCGGGTCCTCTATAACGGTAGAGGAGGGACTCACATGGCGCACGGCAACAATTCAAACGAAAAAGTCGTTTATGTCGGCGACTCCCGTGTTCGCAAGCGCGAAACCGTCAACAGCATCCCGCCGGACTACACTTCCTTCCCGGGACGTTCGGAAGCCTTTATACCGAACTTCCTGCTGAAGGAATGGATGGTCGGCTGCGTCGTGCTCGTCGGATTCCTCGTGCTTACGATCGCAGAGCCGCCACCGCTCGGTTATCCGGCGGACCCGACCAACTCGGCGTTCATTCCGATGCCGGACTGGTACTTCCTGTTCCTGTACCAGCTGCTCAAGTATCCTTGGGTATCGGGATCGTACGTACCGCTAGGCGTTATGGGCGTACCGGGCGTCGCTTTCGGCTCGCTGCTGCTCGCCCCGTTCCTGGATACGGGCAAGGAGCGCCGCTTCTACCGCCGTCCGATCGCAACGACTCTCATGCTCTTGTCGCTGGTGTCGTGCTACTATCTGACCAAGGTCAGCTGGGATCACTACCAGCATGAGCTCGAGATCACCAATACGGTGCCGGAGCATATCGAGCGCGAGGAAAAAGCCCGCGAAGCGGCCGCTTCCGGCGAAGAACCGCCTTCGGCAACGAAGCCGAAGGAGGACGTCGCTCTCGTCGATGCCGACAACGCCGGCGTGAAGACGATCATGGAAAAGGCCAAATGCATGACTTGCCACGGCACGGACCTCAAGGGCCAAGCCGGAGCGAAGATTCCATCCCTGCACGGCGTCGGCGATCTGCTGGACAAAGCGCAGCTGACGGAAATCGTCACCAACGGCAAGGGCGGCATGCCGGCCTTCAAGGACACTCTTTCCGCGGAAGAGATCGATACGCTCACCACTTGGCTCGCCAAGCAAAAAGCGGCTCAATAAGACAACCAGCCTGATCGTTCCCGGACGTATCGTCCAAGCCATTTGAAGGCTTGAGAATACCGTCTTTTTTCAATATGCTTGGCGCATCGATAGTCAGCTCGTTTTTGCCGGTCGCATTGCTCCGGACGGCCCGCAAGCCTGGCACCCGGCCGCGGCCTACCCCGGATCCGCGAACTACGACGCCTCCCCCGGCTGGCCCGGATACGCAGGCGCCAATTCCAATCCCAATCCCTATGGCTATCCCGCCCCGCATGGGCAGCACGGAAATGCCGTTCTGCCTTACCCGGCGGCCGCGCCGCATTGGAGTTCCGAGGAAGCCGGGCTCTCCCACTCTCTCCCAGGCTTTCCGGCTCCCTCCGGCTTCCAAGGGCTCTCCGCATCGGCGGGTTATCCGGGCAGCTACGGCTACCCCTCCCCAAGCTTCTGGCCCGCTGGCGCAGCTTCACCCATGCCCGAATGGGCGGCCGGACCAGCCCCGCAGAAGTCCGCTGAGGCGGCTGCAGGAGGATCGCCGGCCTCTTCGGCCTCTGCTTATGGCAGTTCGACGAATAGCCCCTATATGTCGAATTCGGGGAGCCCTATTCCCAGAGAACCGCAGACCGAAGGCGGCGAGCTCCATGCCGCTCCCGACCGGCCCGATTCATCCGATCTCCCGCCCGCTTATATCCGGCTTCTCCATGCCCATACCGGCAAGGAGAAGCTTGAATTCCACCTCGGAACGACGGTTCGGCCGCTCGATTATCTGGAGGCATCCTCCTATCTTGAAGTCCGTCCGGGCCGTTGCCCGCTCTCCATTCAGGAGGAGCAATCCCGATCCCCTGTCGCCGCAGCCGAGCTCGACTTGCGCAGCGGAGCCTGGATGACGGCGGCTGTAGCCGGCGACGGGAAGCTTCTCCTGTTCGAGGATGAGCGGGAGACATCTGCCGACCGCGCCCGGATTCGGCTGCTCCACCTGGCTGACGGCCGAGCCCCTGCAGACCTTATGATTCGGGATGGAGGCACGCTGTTCCGGCGTGTGTCTTACGGCTCGTCTTCCTCCTACATCACGCTGAGCCCGGCCGAGCTCGAGCTGGAGCTGTGCGAGGCAGGATCGCTTCGGACGCTGCTCTCCCCGCAGTCGATCACGCTCTCTCCCGCCCAGGCCGCGACCCTTCTCTTTACGGGCGACAGCGGCTTGATCGTGCTGGCGGACGGATCTTGAACGCTTCATTCGAATGCAAAAAAACAAGCTCCCGATCGGGGGTGGCCGAAGGAAGCTTGTCCTGCTGGATGCTACTGTTCCATTTGCTTGGCCAGGAAGCCGGCTGCGGTTTCCGACATCTTGATTTCCATCTGAGCCATTTTGACGGAATCGTCCTTGCTGAGCAGAACGACCGTGCCGATGGGATCCCCGCCGGCGATGATCGGGGCCGCCACGAAGGAAGAATAAGTTTCGGGACCGTTTTTGACGACCTCGTATTCGCCGCTTGCCGTTTCCACCGCCGTTTTGCGGTTGTCCATCGCCGTTTCCAGCAGGGGACCGACCGGCTTGTCCATATATTCCTTCTTGGAAGCTCCCGCGATGGCGATGACCGTATCCCGGTCCGTGATCAGGGTGATGTGTCCGGTGCTTTCGCTGAGCGATTCCGCATATTCCTTGGCGAAGTCGCCCAGCTCGCCGATCGGGGAGTACTTCTTGAGGATGACTTCCCCGTCGCGATCGACAAATATCTCCAGCGGGTCTCCTTCGCGGATGCGAAGCGTACGGCGGATTTCCTTCGGGATAACGACACGGCCCAGATCATCGATCCGGCGCACGATTCCAGTTGCTTTCATTGTCATGTTGCCCCACTTTCCTTGAAGAGTAGTAAAGTCGACTGGACGCTGGCGTTTGCTTCTTTTATGCGGAAACAGGAGCTGATCCTTGTCAGGCATATACCTTCGAATCTGACCATAGTATTCATCCGCTCCCAAATTCTTATGCAGGCCCGGCCGGTCCGAGCCTCCGCGGGAGCTAGGCCGGGCGGGGTTCGAAATCCCGCCTGCAGCTGCCTGAGGCCGCCCGCCTGAATTCGGCTTGCCGACTTATTTTGCCCAGTCCGGCTTCCCCGTACTCCCAAATTCTCCAGCCGCCCGTCCCGCCCCAGGCGAGCAGGAGCTCTATTCAGAGCGGCGGAAAAGGGAGTGCGTACGTGCAGCTGCACTTGAGTTTCCCTTATGCCTTATGGGCTCAATCGGGTAAAGGAGCCGCCTCAAATCTGTCCCGGCTTCTCTTCGGCAGCGCCGATTTCCAAATCATACATAGTATTACCAAGTATTTCGATGGGATGGAGAACCTCTTCCTAGCCGCATCTGCATGGGTGCTCTTCCTTTCCTTAAGGCAAAAAAACACCCGCATGCGGAAGCCGCGCGCGGGTGTAGCCATGGGTCAGAGATCCTTACTTGGAGCCGTTGTTCGCTGCCGCGTCGGAGGAATTCGTAGCCGCACCGTTCTCGGCGCCGGAGTTGGCCGCCGGGCTCGCAGCAGGGCTGGCTGCCGGGCTTGGGGACGGATCCTTGAATTCCTCCTTCTTCGTGATCAGCTTTGGAACCTCATTCTGCATGTAGTCGTTCAGCTTGGTCTGGCCGATCGTTTCCTTGATCGTCTGCTTGGAGTTTTCCAGCGTCGGCTCGTCGCGCTTCTCGACCTTGATGACGTGGTAGCCGTATTCGGTCTCCACAGGTTCGCCTACGACGCCGACCTTCTGCTCCAGGCAAGCTTTTTTGAATGCCTCTACATAGGTGGAAGGATCGGCATTGGAGTACAGGCCTCCGGTGCTGCTGGAGCCGGGATCATCGGAGTATTCCTTGGCGAGGGCATTCCAGTCCGCGCCTGCAGCTTCAAGCTTCGCCTTGGCTTCCTTGGCGCGCTTCAGAGCGTCTTCCTTGGAACGTTCCTTGCCGGCGGAATCCTGGAAGCCGACCAGAACGTGGCGCACGTCGACCTTGATCAGGCTTTGCTTGTTGTCATTGAAGTATTTCGTCACGTCTTCATCCGTAACCTTGGCTGCCATCGCTTCGGAGACGCCGATAGAGAGGCGGATGAAATCCTTCACGTCGGTCGAGGTGATGCTGTTGGTCTTGAGCTCTTCGTCGAGCTTGTCCTTCGTAACGGCTTCCTCGATCTTGCCATATTCGGTATCCGCGTCCTTGGTCGCTTTGTCCTTTGCTTCCTTGGAGGCGTCGTTATAGACGATGTGGTACCCGATATACTGGTCGAGCAGCATATTTTTGTATTCGGCCATTCCGAGGTATGGCTCCATTTGCGGGTTGATGACCTTGAGCACGTTCGTGAACGTGGTGAATTCCTTTTCCGTAACCGTGCCGCCCTTGTACTCGGCGATCGTCTTCCCGGAATCCTTGGAGCCGGATTCCCCATTGTCCTTCTTGCCGCATGCTGCCAGCGACACGGCCAGGACGGCCGCAAGAATCAGCAGCAGGCTGCGTCCCCAGGCAGGGCGCTTGCTCGAAATATGCATAACGTTCTCCTCTCGGTCTTTTCAGGCTTGTTTCCAGTGTACCAGATGTTTTCCATCTATGCCATGTAAGCGGTTTTGCGGTCTGCACGGCCGGACAAAAGTCCATTGCAACGAGCTCTTGTCTCCCGGACAGGGGACTTATTTGCCCCCTGCCGATTTCTCCAGCTGCGCCGCCGGCTTCACCGCTTCCTTCATTGACTCCAGGAAGGTCAGCGTGAGCGCGAGACGCTCCTCGCTGCCGAGTCCCTTGCCACGCAGCGCCAGCTCCGTCACCGCGTCCTTGGCGCCGCCGCGCTTGAACCGGTTCTCGAAGTCGAGGCACAGCTTGTCAATCGCCCGGATATCGATCCGCTGCGCCGCGCGTGCCGCGAACTTGAGCGTCCATTCGTCGCCCTTGCCGCTCACCGACTCGATGCCGTACAACGAGCCGTAGATTTTCAGCCTCGCCACGTCGAGCAGCGTATCCACCGCCTGCGGCAAATCGCCGAAGCGGTCGGTAAGCTCCTCGCGCAGGTCTTCGGCATCGTCCAGCGAGGACAGGGAAGCGACCTTCTTGTAGATTTCGATCTTCTGGATGCTGTCGTAAATATAATCCGAAGGCAGGTAAGCATCCAGGCTGAGGTCGATGACGGTGCTGACAGGCTTCTCCGTCTCCTCTTCCTCCCCGTACATTTCCTTCTTGCGGCGGGCGATCTCGTCGGCCAGCATCTGCGAGTACAGATCGAAGCCGACCGAGGCGATGAAGCCGTGCTGCTCCGCCCCGAGCAGGTTGCCCGCACCGCGGATGGCAAGGTCCCGCATGGCGATCTTGAAGCCGGAGCCGAGCTCCGTGAACTCCTTGATCGACTGGAGCCTCTTCTCGGCGACCTCCGTCAGCACCTTGTCGCGCTGGTAGGTAAAGTACGCGTAGGCGATCCGGTTGGAGCGGCCGACCCGTCCCCGCAGCTGGTACAGCTGGGACAGGCCCATTTTGTCCGCGTCATGGACGATGAGCGTGTTGACATTCGGAATGTCGACGCCGGTCTCGATGATGCTCGTGCTTACCAGAACATCCGACTCCCCGTCCAGGAAGTCGAGAATCGTCTTCTCCAGCTCCTGCTCCGACATCTGCCCGTGGCCCACCGCCACCCGCGCTTCCGGCACGAGCGAGGAGAGCAGCTCCGCCATCTGATAGATGCCTTGGACCCGGTTGTACAGGTAGTACACCTGCCCGCCGCGGGCCAGCTCGCGCTCGATCGCCTCGCGAACGAGCGCCGTATTGTACTCGACGACGTACGTCTGCACCGGGAACCGGTTCTCCGGCGGCGTCTCGATGACGGACAGATCGCGCACGCCGAGCATGGACATATGCAGCGTCCGCGGTATCGGAGTCGCCGTCAGCGTCAGCACGTCGACATTGGTCTTGAGCCGCTTGAGCTTCTCCTTATGCGATACGCCGAACCGCTGCTCCTCGTCGACGATGAGCAGTCCAAGGTCCTTGAACACGATATCCTGCGACAGCAGGCGATGCGTGCCGATGACGACGTCGACCGTTCCGGCCTTGAGCCCTTTCATCGTGTCCGTCTGCTCCTTGCGGGAGCGGAAGCGGCTGAGCACCTGAACGTTGAACGGAAAGTCGGCGAACCGCTCCCGGAACGTCTCGTAGTGCTGCTGGGCAAGGATCGTCGTCGGCACGAGCACGGCGACCTGCTTGCCTTCGATGGCGGCCTTGAAGGCGGCGCGGACCGCAACCTCGGTCTTGCCGTAGCCGACGTCGCCGCACAGCAGCCGGTCCATCGGCCGCTGCAGCTCCATATCCTTCTTGATCTCGCGGATGGCGCGCAGCTGGTCGGGCGTCTCGTCGTACGGGAACATCGCCTCGAACTCGTTCTGGTAGGCCGTGTCCTGCCCGAAGCCGAAGCCCTTGGCTTCCTGGCGCTGGGCGTACAGCTTGATGAGATCGTCGGCGATATCCTTGACGGAGCTGCGGACCTTGTTCTTGACCCGTGTCCATTCGTTGCCGCCGAGCTTATAGACCTTCGGCTCCTTCTCCTCGGATCCGACGTATTTCTGGATGAGGTCGATCTGGTCGATCGGCACGGAGAGCTTGTCGCCGCCGGCATACATGATATGCATGTAGTCCTTGTGGATGCCGCCGATCTCAAGCGTTCCGATGCCCATGTATTTGCCGATGCCATGATTCTGGTGGACGACATAGTCGCCGACCTTGAGCTCCGTGTAGCTCTTGATCCGCTCGGCATTGTCGATATTCTTGTCCACGCGGCGGGTTTTGCGGGATTTCTGCGAGAACAGCTCGCCTTCCGTAATGACGACCAGATGCGAGCCCGGGAGCTCGAAGCCGCTCTGCAGGCCGCCTTCCAGTATGGCAGGCGGCTCGATGTCGTAATCGCCGAGCACCCGGCGCAGGCGCTCGATCCGCTCGCTGCCGCCGGCCAGCATGAGCACGCTCGCGCCGGCTTTTTTCCAGCGCTCCATCTCGGCCTTCAGCACGTTCATCTGCCCGTGGAAGTTTTGCATGCTGCGGCACATGAAGTTCAGGATGTTCTGCGGCTGGGTATGCGGAATCTGGCGCAGGAACAACGAAAGGAAGAGGGCCGGGAACTTGCGGTTGTGCAGCACCTCGTCCGCCTCGCGGGCCAGCTGGATGCCCGGCAGCGACTTGCCGTTCGAGAGCAGGTGAGCCTGCCACTCCGCCTCGTCGCGCTCCAGCTGGCGGCCCGTCTCGATCAGCCTCGTCGGCTCGTCGAGCACGAGCAGCGTATCCTCCGGCATATAGTCGAAGAGCGTCTGGCGCTCGGGGTAGAGCAAAGCGATGTATTTATAAAGTTCGGGGAAATGGATGTGCTGGCGCAGCCGTTCCAGCTCCGATCCGATTTCCGTGCGCAGCCGCTCCTTCGCCGTACGGTCGGTCATGCGCTCCAGCTGCTTCTCGAGCAGCTCCGCTCCATGCTGCGCGGCCGCGCCGAAGCGCCGTTCGTCCGCGATCAGCTCCTGGCACGGAGGAACGGTATAGGCGTTCATCTTGTCTATGGAACGCTGCCCTTCCGGATCGAACGAGCGGATGGAGTCGATCTCGTCGTCGAACCATTCCATCCGCACGGCGACCGGAGAGGTCAGCGGGTAGAAGTCCGCTATGCCGCCGCGGACGCTCATCTCGCCCCGGTTCTCCACGCGGTCCACGCGGACATAGCCGAGGCTGTTCATGCGCTGAAGGAACTGCTCCAGCGGCAGCGTATCCCCGACCTTGACCTCGATCTGGCTTCCGCCATGACGCCTTTGAGCGGCAAGTAGCGGCGGACGCCGGAGAAGGGAACGACAACGATCCCGCGGAATCCTCTGGACAGCCGGATGAGCACATCCATGCGCTGGGCCAGCATCTCGGGACTCGAGACGGCGGCTTCGGCGGCGACCAGTTCGTTCGCGGGATAGAGCAGGACTTCATCGTCCTTGCAGAGCTCCTGCAGGTCCTCGGCGATTTTCTGCGCCGAGAACATATTGTGGGTCACGACCAGGATCGGCTGATCGAATTCGCGGCGCAGAGCCGCCATCAGCACCTGGCGGGAGGAGCCTGCCAAGCCTGAAATCAGCTGCTCCCTCATCCCTTTGCGGAACCCGGAGACGACCGACTGGAAGTCCCGGTCCGCGGCAAAAGCCTCAAGTAACGCTTTCAATGGCTGCGGCACCCCTTTTCATATGAAAACCGTGCGCTGCGCAGGCATAGAGCATCTGTCCCGAGGGACAGCAACAAGGCCCCATACCGCTCGGGGCCAATGAAGTCTCCGCCTTGAACACGCAAAGAAGCCTCAGCTTCAGGCCAAGGCTCTTGCTATACGCGAAGCGCGAAAATCTGCTTGTCGTCCATCTTGCTACTGCAGCGGGCTTGATACCAGCAGCAGTTCCGGATTCCGGGCGACGGCCTCGCTGCAATATTCGCAGACAATTTTTACCACCATATCGCCATCCGGGTTATACGCTATTATATCGCTGCGTTCTTCGAGGGTCAAGAAATGCAGGCCGAGCCTGTTCTCCGTAATTCCTTGCACGCTGGAGATCGAGCCGAGCGGCGTCCGGCAG
>NZ_CBRA020000099.1:0-5571 GCF_000469945.2 Paenibacillus sp. P22
TCGATCGAGAATCGTCAGCTGCGCAAGGTGTTGAGGAAGGAAACCAATCCTCACACGGAGAAAGCGATGCAGCCGGTGCATTCCGGTTCATCGGCTCCTGTCCGGCAGCTGGCTTCCGATTCGGGGTCTTTGACCGAGGAACTGCCGCAGGCGGTTGGAGAAGGACACGACAATCTGGCAAGGCTTTATTATGAAGGCTTCCATATTTGCAACGTGTACTATGGTCATCTCCGCACCGAAGGAGACTGCCTGTTCTGCCTGTCGTTCCTGAATAAATAATGCAGACCAAGGGACCCGTAAAACGGGTCCTCTTTGTCGTCGTACAGGTTTTTGGGCTGCTCCCAGGGGGAGAGGCCGGAAAGGGGAAAGGAAGCATTTTGGATATGGAATTGCAGCCAAGCGAAAGGCTGGACGATCTGCTGACACATGAGCTTCGCATCATCCAGAGCCGGGAAGTGTTCAGCTTCTCCATGGACGCGGTGCTTCTCGCGCATTTTGCCGGAGTTCCGCCCTCGGGACGAATCGTGGATCTCTGCACCGGCAACGGGGTCATCCCGCTGCTGCTGACGACGAGGACTCGCGCTTCGATCGATGCCGTGGAAATTCAGCCTCGCCTCGCCGATATGGCTCGCCGCAGCGTGGAAATCAACGGAATGGGAACGCGGATTCGAATCGTAGAAGGAGACCTGCGCGAGAAATCAAGAGAGCTCGGCTGGGGAAGCTATGATGCGGTGACCGTCAATCCGCCGTATATGCCTCCCCTGACGGGAGACCGGAACGGCAATGAGCATTATGCGGTCGCGCGTCATGAAGTGCACGGCACTTTGGAGGAAATTGTCGAGAATTGCGCGAGGCTGGTCCGTACCGGCGGCAAAGTGTCGATGGTTCATCGGCCAGGGCGTCTCGTGGAGATCTTGGCGTCGATGACCCGCTGGAAGCTGGAGCCGAAGCGGCTTCGATTCGTACACCCCCATGCCGGCTCCGAAGCGAATATGGTGCTGATCGAAGCTGTTCGCGATGCGAAGCCTTCGCTGAGGCTGCTGCCCCCGCTGATCGTCTATGCGGACAAGGAGCGATACAGTCAGGAAATCATGGACATTTACTATGGACATAAAGGAGGCTCTGCGGATGAACAGGCAAAAGAGCTTTGAGGAGCACAGCTGCGGCACGCTTTATCTGGTCGCAACGCCGATCGGCAACCTGGAGGATATCACGATGCGGGCCATCCGCATCCTGAAGGAAGTTTCCCTGATTGCTGCGGAGGATACGAGGCAGACCCGCAAGCTGCTCAGCCGCTTCGAGATCGACGGCCGCCTCGTCAGCTATCATGAGCATAACAAAGCAGCCAGCGGCCCTGAGCTGATACGGCTTCTGGAGGAAGGGAGCAGCATCGCGCTCGTGAGCGACGCCGGGATGCCCGCCATATCCGATCCGGGAGCCGATCTGGTCAAGGATGCCGTGGAACGAGGCATTCCCGTCGTGCCTGTGCCGGGAGCCAATGCTGCGCTCGCCGCGCTCATCATCTCGGGGCTGCCCACCGAACGCTTCCTGTTTGCCGGCTTTCCTCCCCGGGACAAGAAATCGCTGGAGAACTGGCTGCTCGGGCTGAAGCGGATGGACAGCACGCTGCTGTTTTATGAATCCCCCCATCGGGTGGCGAAAACGCTGCCTGCAATTCGGGCCGTGCTCGGCGATCGAAAAATGGCGATGATTCGCGAGTTGACCAAAAAGCATGAAGAAGCCGTTCGGGGCACGGTCTCGGAATGCGAGCAATGGCTGGAGGAAAACGAGCCTCTCGGGGAATACTGCCTTGTTGTCGAGGGAGCGGATGGGGATGAAGCGGCGGAGCAGGGCCCGTCCTGGTGGGAAGGACTCAGCCTGGAAGAGCATGCCTCCAAATACGAAGAGCAGGGGGAGCCGAGAAAGGAAGCCATTCGGAAAACAGCCGCGGACCGGGGACTGCAGAAACGGGTTGTCTACAACGAGCTCATGCGCAAATAAGCCGGCTTGTCGGCCGGCCTCGTGACTATTTCGCAGAAGGCGAACTTTTATGTGCTGGAGGCTGAAAGCGCATGAGATCGGCCCGGAAAAAAAAAGGACCTTCCCGGGCTGTCGCCAGCTCAGGAAGGCAAGGTAGGAGTATAAAAAGGTTAGAAATACCTTGGTTAAAGTTGCTAAAGTTAAGTATAACTGATTATGCTTATTTTGTCACAGGGGTAGGCATTTCGGAAAGGCAGGAATTGCAGACGATTTTGCCTTTGAAGTAAGCGACGTTCTCTGCGTTGCCGCAGAAGATGCATGCCGGCTCATATTTCTTGAGCATGATGCGTTCTCCGTCTACATAAATTTCCAGGGCATCTTTTTCGCCGATTCCAAGCGTACGGCGCAGCTCGATTGGAATAACAACGCGGCCAAGCTCGTCAACTTTCCGAACAATACCGGTGGATTTCATCATAATGGGCGACCAGCCTCTCTTGATTTATTTCGTCAACGTTCGACATAAAACTACTTTTTATGATTTTAATAATACCAACCATTCCCAAATCAGTCAACCATCAAAAAGTCTAGTTTTAGCACATAAATTCAAGGTTTTAGAACAGGAAAGGGATTAAATCTCTAGTTATCTTACTACAAGACTAGAAAAATTGGAAATCTTATTACGACACTATTCGACAAACAGCATGCTTATTTTGTCGAAAGTTTGAACGAAAGGTGGATGAGGATGACAAAGCTGGAAGAGGAAAAGGTGTTCAAGGATCCGGTCCACAAGTATATTTACGTTCAGGATCAGCTGATATGGGACCTGATCGATACGCCGGAATTTCAGAGGCTGAGAAGAATCCGCCAGCTTGGCACCACGTTTCTCACCTTCCATGGCGCGGAGCACAGCCGATTCAGCCATTCGCTCGGCGTCTATGAGCTGACGCGGCGCATCATCTCGCAGTTCGAACGCAGCGAATACCCGGACTGGCCCAGGGAGGAGAAGCTTCTCAGCCTCTGCGCGGCTTTGCTGCATGATCTCGGGCATGGGCCGTTCTCCCATTCCATTGAAGAAATCATGGAATTCGATCATGAGGAATGGAGCTGCTCTATTATAGAAGGAGATACGGAAGTGAACCGGCTCCTGCGTTCCGTCGAGCCTGGATTTCCGGGCAAAGTAGCTTCCGTTATCCGAAAAACCTACGAGAAGCCGATCGTCATTAATTTGGTGTCGAGCCAAATGGATGCGGACCGCATGGATTACCTGCTCCGGGATGCCTACTTTACGGGGGTCAATTACGGAACGTTCGATCTGGACCGGATTCTCCGCGTGCTGCGCCCCCATCAGGGCAGGATCGTCGTGAAGGACAGCGGCATGCATGCGGTCGAGGATTATCTGATGAGCCGTTATCAGATGTATTGGCAGGTGTACTTTCATCCGGTTACACGCAGCTCGGAGATTGTGCTGAGGAAAATTCTTCTGAGGGCCCAGGAATTATGCCGTTCGGGCTACGCCTTCTCCTGGATTCCCGAGCCGATCAAGCGGCTGTTCAATCAGGAGCTGGATGTGGCATCCTATTTGAAGCTGGACGAATCGCTCGTCCAAACGGCTTTTGCCGCCTGGACCGAAGAGGAGGATAAACGGCTGGCATCCTTATGCACCCGATTCCTTAATCGCAAATTGTACAAGTATATAACCTTCGACCGCGAACATGAATCAGACGCCCAGCTGTTCTGCGAAAGGCTGGCGGCCGCCGGAATGAACCGCGATTACGAGCTGGAAATTGATTTTCCTTATGATCTTCCCTATCATGTGTATCGTTCGGGAATGGACAAGCAGGAGGAAGGAAACCGGGGCAAGCCTCCGATTCTGCTTCTTGACAGCTCCATGCAGCTGACGGAAATATCCGCTCAGTCCGATGTGGTGAGGTCGATAACGGGCATGCACCGCGGCCAATACCGGCTTTTCTACGATGCCGAAGCAGCTTCGCTGCTCAGCTATCGCATGGAACCGGATATTCGGGAAAGACTTGGCCTGTAGGCCGCCATTCGAAAGGAGTCGAAACATGGCAGGATTGATTGACACGCATACGCATCTGGACTCCCCCAAATTCGACAATGACCGCGAGGAAGCGATCCAGCGCGCCCGCGACGCGGGGGTTGAGCTGATGTTCAATGTCGGATTCAACCGCGAGACGATACCGACGACGCTGGAACTTGCCGAAAAATATCCGTTCATCTACGCCATTGTCGGGTGGCATCCGACGGACAGCGCCGATGTGGGAGAAGGGGACCTCGAGCGGGTGGAGGCGCTGATGGCGCATCCGAAAGTCGTCGCCATCGGGGAAATCGGACTGGACTATTATTGGGATACCGCTCCCAAGGATGTCCAGCAGCAGGTATTCCGAGAGCAGATCCGCATCGCGAAGCGTACCGGCAAGCCGATCGTCATTCATAACCGCGATGCCCATGAGGATGTCGTCCGCATCCTTCGGGAAGAGAAGGCGGCTGAGGTCGGAGGCATCATGCACTGCTTCTCCGGCAGCTGGGAAACGGCCAAGCAGTGTCTGGACATGAACTTCTATATTTCGTTCGGCGGGCCGGTGACATTCAAGAATGCCAGGGTGCCGAAAGAGGTTCTTGCGCAGGTTCCTCTGGACCGTCTGCTCATCGAAACGGATTCCCCTTATCTGGCTCCTCATCCACATCGAGGGAAGCGGAACGAGTCCGCATTCGTGGCCTTGGTTGCCGAGACAGCGGCGGAAATAAAAGGCAAAAATGTGAATGAGATCGTTTCCATCACATCTGCAAATGCAAGAAAATGTTTCCAGCTTTCTTAAAATCGGGCGAAAAAGCTTGTAAAAAGGTGCCTGGTTGAGAAAAATTATATTTCTGCTCCGTCAAACCGCCCAAAACGGCCGGATTTTCCTCTAATTTGGCTGAAAGAGTCTTTTATCTCTTCTTTACAATCGGTTGACCGAAACTGTATGATTCAACTCAGAGCTTTGAGTGATGCAGTTTTTAATCATTCGCTTAATCTCCCCACAAGGGAGAGCGGGGGAACCAAGCAGCGATTCCTTGCAGTCCCGGATGACAGGATATTCCGGAGCGGACTGGATGGACGAACTGACCTTTTCCAGGGGTGAATTTTGCCAAAAGGCCTTGAGCAGGCCGAGTAGGCGAATAGGGCAGCTCTCTTGTCCGAACCCGTCAGCTAACCTCGTAAGCGCATATAAGAGAGATCAACCTCGTGCTCCACTTTCCATGTGTTCAGCGTGACCAACCCGGGAAGCCACGATACAGATCCTCTGTCGACGGCTTCTTTTTGTTTGAATATTGCGTAAACCGTCGACATAGGGTTAACCGTGGAGGTGAAGCAAGAGGTTGATAGGCGTGCTGCTCGGCACGTACAAAACCTAATAGTCGCGTCTTAAATAGTCATGCGTAACACGAGGCGGCGGGGCTATGTAAGGAGGACCGAAGAAGTGGGCGCAATTCCCTTAAAGGACACCCATGTACAACGATCATCCAGCAAGTCTTTCCAATGGCGATGGAAGCATGAAAACCTGCGTTTGATTCWACTGCGGGAGC
>NZ_CBRA020000100.1:0-4443 GCF_000469945.2 Paenibacillus sp. P22
GTCGGCCCGCTGGGCGCTGCGGCTGCTGCGCTGGTTTCTGACCGCTTGGGCGGCCGCCGCCTGGCTCGCCTTCCTTCCTTGGAAGGCCGCGGCCTTCACGGCTGTCTCCGGAGCTCTCTGGTGGGCGGCTTCTCGGCTGGCGGCCCGCCAGAGATTCCCATGGGAAACGCTGATTCGCGAGGAAGGCCGGACGATAATCCGCTATTACCGGTTTTTCGGCTGGTTCACGGATGTGCCTGCGCTCGGCTCGGCGGTCAGCTCCCGGCCTTATCTGAGCTGGCTGTCCAAGCTCGTGCCGCTGCGCAGACAGAGCACCTATACGTACTTGTACAGTCTCAGCATGGCCCGCACGGAGCTCGGTGGCATGCTGCTGCGCCTGACGCTGCTCGGCATGCTGTGCTGCTACTGGCTTGGCGAAGCGCCTGGCTAGGTGGCTGGGGAACGGCTGCCGCGCAGCTGCTGTTCCTGCTGATCGCCGGCCTTCAGACCTCTTCTCTCGGTTCGTGGCATCAATACACGGTATGGCGCCATGTGTATCCTCTGCCGGAGAAGCAGCGTCTGCACTCGCTTATCCAAGTGGACAGGCTCGCGCTGCTGATCATCCTGCTGCTGCTCTGGCTCGCCGGCAGCCTGCCTCTGCTGCTGCAGGGCAAGCCGCTGGCCGCAGCAGCGGCCGCCGCTGCCGGGGCCGGGTACATCCTGCTGCTGCGTCCCCGCCGGCTGACGAAGCGCGTGCTTGCAGACGATGGCGACGATTGACCTCCAGCCGCATTCCGTCCATCCGGAATGCGGCTTTTTCGTCTCGCGGAAGGCTCGCCGCGATCATGCCGGGAACTACAAAAAAAACAGGCATGCCGGACCATCTCGAGATGGCTTGGCATGCCTGTTTCTTATTGGAATCCGTTCGTCTTCAAGTCGCGTACCGCCTGATGAATCAGGTTGAACAGCTCCTCAAGGCTGGACTCCTCGGTGCAGCTGAATGCAACCCTCAGATCGGTCTCTCCGAGAGCGATCGTGCCGACTCCGTATTCGTCCAGGAGACGCTGGCGCACCTCTTCCGCACCGACGCCGATGAGGCGCAGGCACATGAAATAACCGGAATTGAACGGATAATACGTCCAGTCGCCGTCGTAGCGGCCGCTGTCCAGCAGCTGCTTGACGCGGTTGGCGCGTCCCTTCATAATGGCGTATTTCTCCGCTCTCTGGGCTTCGAAATCAGGGGAGCGCAGAGCACGGAGCACAAAGGTCTGCGACGGATGCGGGCCGCTGGAGATCGTCGCGCGGATGATGCCCATCGTCTTCTGCTCCAGCGCGGCCAGAACCTCGGGGGAATCCGAGGCGTAGGTGATGAAGCCCACCCGGAATCCCCAGACGTATTCTTCCTTGGTGGCGCCGTCCACCTTGACGGGCAGGATGCGCTCATGGATTCCGGCGAGGCTGCCGAACAGCGATTCATGGACGGAATCCTCGAAGAACAGGCCGAAGTAGGCGTCGTCCGTAACGGCAACGACGAGGATGCCTTCGTCGGCGGCCGCCTTGAGGGCGGCGACGATTTCCCGGCATTCATCCGGGCCGGGAGTGTAGCCGGTCGGATTGTTCGGGAAGTTCAGGATGACGATCGCCTTGCCTTTGTCCCGCTGGGCGAGCAGCGCCTCGCGCAGGCCGTCGGCATTGAAGCGTCCTTCGGCGGTGTAGAGCGGGTATTCCACGATTTCGGCTCCGCGGCGGATGCCGAAGGTGAGCTCGTAGTTCTCCCAGTTTTTATCCGGTATGATGACCGCATCCCCGGCATCGGCGAACAGATCGGCCACGATGCTCAGGCCATGAGTGAGAGCGTTGGTCGCGACGGGATTGCCGAACGGCTTGGAGGCGAGGGACGGATTGTCCTTGATCATCTTCTCGCGCCATGCGGCCCGCAGCTCCGGCTTGCCGGCAGGAGGAGCGTATTCGTACAGATCCTTCGGCTCATAGGCCGACAGCGTTTCCTGGATAGCCTTCAGGTGCATCGGAGCTCCGCCTTCCGTTGCGATTCCGATCGTGGCGTTGAACTTCGTGGCTTTGGCCTTGGCCTCGGCGGACTGGCTGAGAATGCCTTCCTTCGGAAAATAAAGCTTGCGTCCCAGGCCTGACAACATGGCGTACACATGGGCATTGCCTTTTTCCAGCGCGGTGTTCAACTGCTGGGCAAGTGGATTCATGATTCCGATTCCGTCCTTCCGGGGGTCGATGTGTCCGGGCCGCTTGAGGGTCCCGGCGGGCTGATGCATCAACTGCTCGCTGCCTGCGCGACCGTCCCTGTTGCCGTCCCGAAGGGCCGCGAGTGGAATGCCGGTCATGCGCATGCTTTCTTCGGGTGCTATTATATCATTATTTGCGCGGCGGAGGGAGGGTTCGGACATTTTTTATGAAGCTTGCACGTCCCCTCGATGCTGGGGTATGATGGCGAAAAACAAGGCTGATTAGGTTGATCCGCGCCATGGCGGCGGTCTTTCCTTCAATCTAATCCCGCCCAAGAGGAGCATCCGAGGCCGAATGCTGCAAGTACCGCCCTCATCGTTCAAGCTGTTGCCGTCATTCGCCAAGATCGTCTGCGAGCCGGGCTGGAAGTGGCCGCGCAGGGAGAAGCCGATGGCCAATTTCGACCTGTTTTATGTCTGGAGCGGAGAAGGGGAGCTTACGCTTAATGGAGAGCCCTATCCCGTCGGACCGGGAAGCTGCTTTCTGTTCCGCCCCGGAGACTACACCAGCGCCGTCCACAATCCGCAGCGGCCGCTTGTGCTGACTTATATCCACTTTGCCATTGAAGGAGAACCGCTCGATATTCCGGCACGCTACCGCGAGCTGGAGGAGACGGTGGAATTCGAGAACATGCTCTCCCGTTATGTCCGCCTCTTCCTGGTGAGGACCTTTGCAGCGGAGGAAGAAGCGCAGCTCATCCTGAAGCAGATGATGATCCACCTGCTGCGCGCGGACAGGCAGCCGGTCCTGGAGCGCAAGGCGAGCAACCAGCTGACGGAAGCGATCCAGGAAATCGCCAACTACATCCGCCAGAATCCGGGCATCTCCCATCGGGTGGAGGATCTGGCCGGACGAGCCGGCTTGTCTCCGCGGTATTTCTCGATCAAGTTCAAGGAAATCATCGGAACTCCGGTCCAGACGTACATGATTCGGACGCGCATCGAGCGGGCCCAGCATCTGCTCATGCACGGAGGGCTCAATGTGACGGAGGTCGCAGACGCGCTTGGTTACCGGGACATCTTTTTCTTCAGCAGGCAGTTCAAGCAGTACACGGGCAGGAGCCCGTCCGAGATCCGGTAGCCGCCGGATCTTTTTTTATGGGGCTGCAGCGGTCCGGGAAGAAGGCAGGCGCAGGGGAATCGGAGGAGAAGGTCATAAAATACGGCCCCTTTGGGAATATTTAGTTGAGGTGGATAAGCGCATAGCGGAGCGTACTCCGGCGCCGACAGACTAAGCTAAGCGACCCAGGGGGACTCATGACGACTACGGAATCCTATATACAGGCAGCTAGACAGCTCGCCCTGACTCACGATACGGCTAGAGGAAGAAAGGCCTCCCGGCAAAGGAAGGCGCTTGCCGCCCAGCTCAGGCAGCTGCAGGAATTTGCCGAGGAGCTGCGCGCGGACGACTGCGGCTGCTCGCAGCCTGCCGCCGAATGGCTGCTGGACCATTCGGAATTCATCGAGGAGCAGGGCTATCATGCTTCGATGGAGCTGAGGCACGGAGGACTTGCCGGCCTTCCTTATTTGCGGCGTTCGGGCCATGCCCGGGTGGAAGCCGTCTGCGACGGGTATTTGGACGCTTCGGGAGGAAGCTACGACCGGAATTCGTTTGTCGCCTTCATCCAGGCTTATCAGGAGGTTGCCGTGCTTACGATCGCGGAGACGTGGTCGCTGCCGCTCGCTCTGAAGACATGCCTCTTCAGGCGTCTTGCGGAAGTGTTCAGGGAGGTGCGCCAGCGGCATGATGCCTGCATGGGCGCGGAACGCATCCTGAAGCAGGCGCTGGCCGGCGGCAGAGGGCCGCAAGCGCTCCCTCTGGCGGAGGCGCTCGACAGAGCTGGAAGGGACATCATGCTCTCGGGAGCGGTCGTGGCCCATCTGACCTCGAGGCTGCGGGAATGGGCGGACGATTCCGAGGATGTGAGGCGCTGGCTGCTGCTGCGCCTGGACAACGGAACGGAAAGCCTGGCCAGGCTGAACGCTTACGAAGCGAGGCTTCAAGCCCGGTATCAAAGCGAGGCCGGACGTCTGATCGGCAGCCTGAGAGCGGCCGAGCGGACTTCCTGGGAGAAAGAGCTGGAAGATCTCAGCATGGCCGATGCGATGCTCAAAAGCGAAGCGGCGGGAACTTATTCTCTTATGGATGCGCAGAGCAGGGCAACGCTCCGGGCAGGCACGGCGCGGCTCGCGGCGCGGCTGGGGC
>NZ_CBRA020000101.1:0-38520 GCF_000469945.2 Paenibacillus sp. P22
CGGCGAGCCGGACGGCCCGGACGGCTGCCCCGACAGGCTGGAAGCCTTGTCCGCGCCTGCCGCCAGAGCCTGCCTGATGGCTGTCGGCACCTATGCAGAGGCCATTCGCGGCGCGCTGCGCGAGCACGAGCCGTCGGTTCTGGCCCGCTACCTGCTCGATCTGGCGAAGAGCTTCAACCGGTTCTACAACAGCGAACGCATTCTTGGAGCCGACGAAAGGGCCGGCCTTGCCCGCATCCGTCTCACGGGAGCCGCCGCCTCCGTGCTTAAGCACGGCCTCCATCTGCTGGGCATTCCGACCCCGGAAAGGATCTGAATAGCCGGACGGAGCACGAAGGCCGGGCGGGCAAAGAAGGCCCGGTGGAGCAGGGCTGCTTCTGCGGAAATCGAAGGGAGAACGGCTCTTTCCAACCATGCAGGCAAGGACATCGGGAACCGGGACAAATTTAACTGCAAAGTTCAATTTAACTATTGATTGATAGGGATTGAAATGGTAAAATTTGTTTACGAACACATGTCCCCCTCACTTGAAAGGAGCTTGATTCCACCATGCCGGAACGAAAAAACATCTCTCCAGACAAAAAAAGGCCCTCCGAGGCGGAACAGGACGAGCGCGTCCTTCTGCTCGCCAAGCAGCTCCTGCTGAAGCACCGCATCGCTTTCCGCAAGCTGGCGCATCGCTCATGACGACCAAGCTGACCATTCCCCAGCTGATCGAGATCCACATGCTTCATCAGGATACGTACGGCGTCTTGCCGGGATTCCGCAATCCCGGCTTCCTGCTTCAAATCGTGGATCGTCCCTTTCACGAGAGCTTCGGCTCCTCGGATTCCGACAGCCTGATCCGGCAGGCCGCGCTTTACTGGCATGGACTGGCCCGCTCCTTCGCTTTTCGGGAGGGCAATGCCGCCACGGCGATGCACGCGATGCTCACCTTCCTGCTTGTGAACGGCTGCGAGCTGGAGATCGATGAAGACGATCTCGTCGACGCGGCCATCCTGGCGGCAACCTGGAAGATGGAGCTGGACGAGTGCGAGGCCTGGATCCGCGCGCGCTGCCCGGCCGAGCATGGGCTGAAGGCCCCGTCGCCATCGCTGTCCCCTATGGACAAACCTCTGGCCTGAACCTTATGATAGATGGGATTGTTCCATATTCAGAATCATTCGGGTGCTTGCGCGGACATGTCCGATTCCGCCAGGCTTAATAGGGAAGTCCGGTTGAAGCCGGCGCGGTCCCGCCACTGTGAATGCCGAGCCTCTGCGCATGCAGCCACTGCCTTTATGGCGGGAAGGCGCGCACGAGACGATGAAGCTGTAGCCAGGAGACCTGCCCGAATGTCTGCGCATCAATGCTCTTCGGGGGGTGGGAGCGGATGCGGCTGAGCTGCGGCCGACCGATACGGTCTATTTCCGCAGCCCATCTATGGGTACTTTTTCGCCGCCCTCGAGGCGGCTTTTTTCTTTTCCCTTCAAGCCTTGGCGTATGGGGCTCTTTTCCTGTCCAGACTGGATTTTATCGGTTCCATTGTCCGCCCCCTCAAGCGAAGCGGACGAGATTCGCCTGTTCCGGCACATGGGAAGCCGCGATGTGCCGGAGCCCCCCGCAGCGGCTACTACTATTTCCGAAGGAAGGTCGATCCGTTTTGAAACGCATGCTTACCCGAGCCTCGCTGTCCTGGATGCTCATGCTCGCCCTTATCGTCTCCCTTCTTCCCGCAGGCGCCGCGCCTGCATCCGCAGCTCCCGATACCGCAAGCGCCCTGCGCCAAGCCGGCCAGACGCTGCTCAAAAGCGGAATCTCGTCGGATTGGGATGCCATCGCCGCCTCTCAAGCCGGCCTCGAGCTTCCGGCATCCTATGCGGCCGGACTCGCCAAGACGGTGCGCACGGAAGCCGCCGGCTTCACCAAAGTCACGGACCTGGAGCGTACGGCGCTCGCGGTGACTGCGATCGGCGAGGACGCCTCCTCCTTCCAGGGCGTCAACCTGATCGAGCGGATCGCCAACAGCAGCCGCATGACGAGCCAAGGCGTCAACGGTCCGATCTATGCTCTGCTTGCGCTGGATTACGGCGCTTATGAAGTGCCTGCCGCCGCGAAATGGACGCGCGAAGCCCTTGTGGCCGAAGTGCTGAAGCATCAGGCGCAGGACGGAAGCTTCGCTTTCGACGGCGAAAAATCCGGCAATCCCGATCTGACGGGCGCCGCCCTTACCGCACTTGCTCCTTACCTGGACAAGCCGGAAGCCAAGCAGGCCGGCGAGCGAATCGTCTCCTGGCTGGCCAAACAGCAGGATAAGGACGGAGGATTCACGAGCTACGGCGAATCCAGCAGCGAAAGCATCGCCCAGATCGTCATCGGCCTCGCCTCCGCGGGCGTCGACCCCGCGGACAGCCGTTTCGTCCAAAACGGCAAAGGGCTGCTGGACAAGCTGTTCACCTTCCGCAATGCGGACGGCAGCTTCTCCCATTCCCTGCCGCTGGCCGCCAATGCTTACGGCGCCTATCAGTCCGTCCAGGCTTTGACCGCCTACGAGAAATTCAAGAACGGCACCGGAAGACTGTACGCCAAGCCCGCTCCAAGCGTAACCGTGAGCGTGGAAGGACCGAACGCCACGCTGCTGGCAAGCGGCGTTGCCCGCGCCGTGTATGCGCTGGATGCATTGACGCAAGCCGCATCCGACGCCAAGCTGGCCGTGGAAGTGAAATCGATGCAGTTCGGCAAATACGTCGCTTCCATCGGCGGCATTGAAGGCGGCAAGTTCGGCGGCTACGACGGCTGGCTGTTCGCCGTCCAGCGCGGCGGTGCCTGGATTACGCCTTCCGTCGGCATGGGCGACTTCGCTCTGCAGAAGGGCGACCGACTGGCCGTCTTTTATGGAGACAACACGCAGCTGATCAGCTCCGCAGCGGTCAGCCCGCGCCAGCCGCGCGACAACGAAGCCTTCACCGTCCAGGTAAGCCAGCAGACCTGGGATTACACCGCCAACGCCTATACCGTCACCCCCGCTGCCGGAGTGAGCGTGAAAGCCGGCTCCGTGACGGCAACTGCCGATGCATACGGCACGGCCCGCTTCCAGGCGATGCCGGCCGGCAGCTATGACCTGACGGTGACGGGCTACAGCGACGCCAAGGCTCCTTCCGTGCTGAAGCATGTCCAGAAGCTGACCGTCGGCTCGACCTCCGCCCTCTTCTCCGACGAGAAGGAAATCGCGGCATGGGCCCGCGATTCCGTCCATGACGGCTATGCTTCCGGTCTGATCAGCGGCATCTCCGGCAACGGTGCGGCTCCTGCATTTGCGCCGAAGCAGAAGCTGACGCGTGCCGAGTTCGCTTCGCTGATCGTGCGTCTGCTCGGCCTCGAGCCGGCTTCGTCCGCGAGCGCAGCCTTCACCGATGTGAAGGCCGGCAGCTGGTACGAGCAGGCTGTGGTCACGGCTTCCGCCAGCGGCATCCTGACCGGCACCGGCGGCGGCAAGTTCCAGCCGGACGCGCCGATCAGCCGCCAGGATATGGCCGTCATTTTCGCCCGCGCCTTGAAGCTTGACCTGTCCGCAGCCCCTTCGGGCGACATCAGGGACATCAAGTCCGTCTCCGCTTACGCGGCATCGTCCGTGAACGCCGTTCACGGCACCGAGCTGATGGTCGGCGACAAGGACGGCAACTTCAATCCGAAAGCGACCGTAACCCGCGAGATGGCGGCGGTAGCGATCTTGAACGCGTACGAGAGCCTCGCTAAAGCGGCCAACTAGCACTCCCCGTCGTTTCATCGAACGGCAGCCAAGGGCCTTCCGACCGGAAGGCCCTTTTCGGCATCATTCAACAGTCGAGAAGGAATAGAACGTTGCGGCGCGGCTCGATGCGCGGCTGATCTCCGGCAGACCGTAGAGGAAACCCGGGAACCTCCGGAAGCCTGGAGGTTGATGCTCACCCCCTGCTCCGGAGATGATTTTATCTTGGAATCCCTTTGCCGCTGCGCCTCCTGCTCAAGATTTCAGTACCGCAGTGAACTGGATTCCGCAGATTTCAGCCCTGGCCGCGGCGCAATCGACCGGTTTGTAATCGCCAAGCCGGGGAATTACAATGGAGGAAGCTTATTTTTCATTACGGACGCGGCTGCCTTCTCATCCATTCCCGGCGGCGCGCAAAGGAGATTCCCGTGGCTAACTACCGTTGGAGCCGGAAGGCGTTCTGGCTCAGTCCTTTCGTCGTCTTTACGCTCTCTCTTGTGTTCAAAATTTATTTGGCCGCTTTCGTCATCTACGGCGGCGAGCATGTATGGCTTCCTCTGCTGACGAGCCTGCCGTCGGTGTGGGCCGCTTATTTCCTGATCGAGCTGCTCGCCAGGAGGCGCAAGCTGATGACGTATCTCATCGTCAACCTGCTGCTGACGACCGTCTATTTCGCCGTCATTATGTATTACAAATATTTCGGCATCATCGTCACTTATCACGCGCTCATGCAGATCGGGCAGGTCACAGAGGTGAAAGGAAGCGTCTTCCAGCTGCTTCATCCCTACTTCCTGCTCATCTATGTCGATATCGTCGCCGCCTGGCTGCTGCTCGGCTTCAGCGGCACATTCCGCCGCGCCTGGCGCGGCTTGGCCAACCGCAGGCTGATGCCGGCCTGGATTCCGGCCTCGGGATTCATCCTGATGCTAGGCATCTGCATGGCCATCGTCTGGCCGAATCGCGGCATCTCCAACGAGCTGGTGCAGAACGAGCGCATGGGCATCCTCAATTACGAGGTGTTCCTGATGGCGACGGCGGGGAACGAGAAGCTCGTTCCCGCCTCGACCGTCACGCAGGAGGCCGTGAACAAGCTCAAGGGGGTGGCGGCTCCGCAGCAGCCGCTCTATGCGGGCGCCGCCAAAGGCCGCAATGTCATCGTCATTCAGCTCGAAGCGTTTCAGAACTTCCTGCTCAATAAAACCGTGGAAGGCAAGGAAATTACGCCGAACCTCAACAAGCTTATTCAAGAGAGCGCGTATTTCCCCCGCTTCTATCAGCAGGCCGGTTCGGGGAACACCTCCGATGCGGAATTCCTGACCAATACCTCCTTCTACGTGCCGCTGCGCGTGCCGGCGACTCAAGCCTATGCGGACAAATCCCTCCCCTCGATGCCGAAGGCGTTCCGGGCGGAAGGGTATGAAGCGCTCACGTTCCATACGAACGATGTCGCGTTCTGGAACCGCAAGGAGCTGTACAAGGCGCTCGGCTTCAGCCGTTACTACGACACGGAGTTTTTCGGCGGCGAGGACAAGGTCGCGTTCGGCGCTTCGGATGAAGTGCTGTATGCCAAGACGGTGCAGGAACTGGCCAAGCAGCGCGACGAGGGCAAGAAATTCTACGCGATGCTCATCTCCATGTCCTCGCATCATCCGTACAACATCCCGGACCGCAAAGTGAAGCTGAAGCTGTCCGACACGTACAAGGACTCCTTCGTCGGGGATTACATCCGCGCCCAGAACTATACCGACTATGCCCTCGGACAGCTGTTCCAGGAGCTGAAGGATGCCGGCTTGTGGGACAACAGCGTCATAGCCATCTATGGCGACCATATGGGATTGCCGATCTACTCCCTGTCCGACGGCGACCTCGATCTGCTGGAGAAGCTCGACGGACGCAAGTACGATTCCTCCCAGATGATGAATATTCCGCTCATCGTAACGGCTCCGGGCCTGCTTCAGGCTTCCGTTCAGACTCAGGTAGGCGGCCAAAGCGACATCTTCCCGACGATCGCGAATCTCGTCGGCCTGCCGATGGAAAACCATCTCCACTTCGGGCAGGATCTGTTCAACCAGCATAGCAACCTGCTGCCGGAAAGGTACTACCTCCCGTCGGGCTCCTTCATCGACGATAGCGAAATCTTCGTGCCCGGCACCGGCTTCGGCGACGGCAGCCGGATCATGCTGCCGACCGCGGCGGAAGCTTCCGCCAATGCGGCTCGGCTGAATGGCTCGGCTGGGAGCGACGGCGGCGGCTTGGGCTCTGCAGGCGGCTCGGCGGGGAATGCCGGCGGCGGCTTGAATTCTACAAGCGGCTCGGCCGGGAATGCCGGCGGCGATCAAGGCGCAGCAAGCTCGGGCGGCGACAAAGCGGGCGAAGCCAGCCCACAGCCAGGCAAGCCGGGCGAGCCTTCCGGCACCGGCGGCACGGCCGGTCTCGGCAACGCTGCTGGAACAGGCGCCAAGCCAGGCAGCGACGGCGCTACGCGCGACGAATTCGACCGCGCGCTGCAGCTGCTGCGCATGTCGGACAGCTATGTGCGCTCGCTGCCTTCCAACGGCAACGATCCCGAGCCGGAAGATGCAGGCGCGGAATCCCGCAAGTCCAAGTAAAATGCGAATGCCCGGCGGATACGGTTCCGCCGGGCATTTTTGTATGCTGCGATATGAAGAGCTTCATGAAGCCATACCTCATTGCGCTGTTTTCGGATCTGGTTTTAGAAGGCGTGAACCGAATGTTCCCAATGCCGTTCTCTATCGGACATACGTTCCGTTATTTAACGCAAAAGAATTCCTATCGCCCTGCTATCGGACATACGTTCCGTTATGGCTGCAATGTTCATCGCCATGCCGATAGCAGTACGTAAATAGCGGAACCAATGTCCGATCATTTCCCAAATAACATGATTTTAGCGAAATAGCGGATCGTATGTCCGCCAGCATCAAAAAGACACCTCATGCCGTGCTGCTTATCTCGAACAACCATGCCATTTCAATAACTGAACGACAGCAGAGTAACTCCCGTCATCGCGTCCACGACAACATTCGTCTCCAGGCCGCCAGCACCTGAATTCCCGGAAGCTGCCGGATCGATGCCGGAGCCGCCGCTTGCCGCACCGCTTACAAAGCTCACGACGTAAACGGGGAGTGCGCATGAGCTTGCGGGTTTCGCGAAGGACAGGATTGGCCGCCAAGGCCTCGGGAGAGAAGGAGCTGAAATCCGGCTTGCTGATCAGACGATAGACGCAGGAGATGGAGGATGCCGTCTTGGCCACCTTCGGATAGGCCCATTTGGCATTCTGCACGGCGCGGCCTTGGGGGACGAGATTCAGAGGCGCCTTGTTCTCGACGCCGGGATTCTCGAGCTTGATGCCCAGCTTCTGCAGAAGAGAGTCATCCTGGGTAGCGGAGACAGAGATGGCGGAGCCCGCTGCCGCATCCGCGCGGCTGCCTCCGTGGTTGAAGTGCCAGCAGCCCAAGGCGACCAGCAGGCCGACCGCAATCAGCCCGACTCCCATCCATCTCGATTGATCTCTCACGGCGCTTCCTCCCTTACCCAGAATGGTTTCCGGCTTGGCGGCGCTGGTCCGGACACTTGCTCGTCCTCCCAGCCTATACAGTAGTAACGTATCTGCAAGGGACAGGGTTGCTTCGGGTCGGAAAAAGGCTTCTTCCAATTCAGTCCAATCCCGTTCCATTCGGATTCCGGAATCGGCATCCTAAACGGCCTAACGCCTGAGCGGTTCTTATGGTGTTGTTTGAAGCCGTTCAACTCTTTTCGACAGGTTTTTTCCTATTACCCCAGCCGGGAAAGCATTGAAACGAAATTGCGCCTTTTTGTGGCAAAGATGGGAGCGGAGGAGGATATGGAGCTGAGGCCAGCTGAAGCGAAACAGGAAAGAAGCCAAGTATCCCTCCGCTTGGCTTGTCCATTTTTTCCGATGAATTGCTTGGCTTGTCCATTTTTTTCCGATGAATTGCTTGGCTTGTCCAGTGCTTCCGATGGCTCGCTAGGATTGTCAAGTTCTTCCGATGGCTCGCTAGGATTGTCCAATCCTTCCGGCAGGTCGCTTGGCTCGTCCATTCCTTCCGTTTGCAATTCCAAATGAATCGATTCTCCGCACCGCCTCTACAAATCCTTGCGCTGGAAGCGCCAAATGCCGAGCACAAAAGCAACGATCGTATAGGCCAAGGCATACCAAAGGAAGGCTGGAGAGGGGGCCGAGCCGACTCCCAACATCGACATGAGGCTGTCTACCTGGATGCCCGTGAACTGCCTCAGCGCATCCATATTGAACAGCCTGTCCATCATCGTGCGCTGCAGGCCGTCAGCCGGCATCGCGAGCGACAGCAAACCCGAGATGGTGGCCAGCGAGCCGCCTACCGTCTCCTGAAGCGAGGCGAACTGAGCGGCCAGCTTGTCGATCATGCCGCCCAGCCAGCCTCCGCCGTACAGCATCGTCATGAAGACGCCGTTGCCGATGGCAGACAGAAAACCGGAGCCGAGCATCGACACCGATACCAGCAGCGGAACAACGGAAGCGAAAAGCAGATAGGCGATGAACAGGGTTCCCATGTCCCTCGGTACGCCGGCATGCATGCCGGCAACGCCCAGTATAGCCGCATACAGCACCAGAGAGTAGCCCATGCCAAAGCTGACGTAGCCGAGCCAGCGTCCCGCATACCATTGCCACCTGGGCAGAGGCCGCGGCATCAGCGCCTGCATGACTCCCAGCTCCGCCTCGCCTGAGATGACGGAAGAGGAACTGAAAATGGAGAGAAAAGCAACGACGAACGCGCCGAAGAAGAAGCCTAGGCTGATGATGAACATGCCGCGGCTGTACCTTTCGACCAGAAGCTGCGGATCGTCGGGAGACAGCCCATACCTGCGGACTTCACCGCCGATGGCCGAAGCGATGAACCAGTATGCGATCAGGAACAGCACGGTCATGAATAGCGTCAGCAGCAGGACGCGCTTGCGCAGCAGCTCCTTCCAGGTCATGCGAAGAATGATGGTCATGCTTTCTCCCCCCTGTGGCTCTTGCCGGAGAGCTCGGTGACGAACCATTCCTCAAGCCTCGTTTTGGCGCGCGTCGACTCGTAGAGCGTCATGCCTTGATCCAGAATCAGCGCATGCAGCCAGCCGGCCTGCTCCTCGTTCTCCAGCTCGGCCTCCAGCACGGCGGAGCCATCCGGCTCCGAGGCGGCCAGCCGGAAAGCCAGCCCCGTTTCCCCGCGCAGCCAATCCAGCAGCGCGGGAGCAAAGCCGCCGACGCGAAGCCGCCAGACAGGACGCTGCTGCAGCACTTCCTCGACCGTCCCCTGCTGGAGTATGCGGCCGTTGTTGAGCAGGGCGACGCGATCGCAGAGCGACTCCACATCCTCCATGAGATGAGAGTTGAGGAAGATCGTCTTGCCCTGGGCTTTCAGCTCATGGAGCAGCTCCCTCACCTCGCTTCGCCCGATGGGGTCCATCGCCGAAGAAGGCTCGTCCAGGAACAGGATGCGGGGATCGCCGACCAGCGCGCAGGCGAGGCCCAGCCTCTGCTGCATGCCTTTGGAGTAATTTTTCACCCGGTCCCTCGAGCGCAGGCCGATGCCGACCCGCTCCAGCAGCTGCGGCACCCTGCGATCCGCCTCCGCCCTTGGAAGGCGGCACATCTGCGCATGCAGGCGAACGACTTCTTCGCCGGTCAGCCACTCCTGATACCGGTACAGCTCGGGCAAGTAACCAAGGAGCCTTCGGGCCGAGAGGCTCCCGATCGGCTCGCCAAACAGGGAAGCCCGACCTTCCGTAGGGAAGATCAGGCCGACCAGCATTTTGACGCAGGTGCTTTTGCCCGCGCCGTTGGGACCGAGGAAGCCGAAGGCTTCCCCTTCCCTTACGGTAATCGATACATCGCTGCAGCCGCGGCCGTTGTCGAACCGCTTCGTCAGCCCTTCGGTCTGGATGGCGATCACGCGGAGATCAGCTCCTGCAGCTTGGCCTTGAACGCGTCCAGCTTGCCGGCGAACAGGCTACCTCCGTCCAGCGTGAACAGCTGGCCGTCCTTGACCCATGTAGCCGAATAACGATCCTTGCCGTTTTCATTGTAATTGTACTTGCTCAGGATGACGGAGATGCCGTGAACCTTGATGTTCTCCGACTTCCCGTCCGTGATGACCGGCATGACGAGATTTCCCGTGGAGAGGAACTCGCTCTGCAGAAGCCCCGCCCGCAGCGATTGCGGCAGCAGCGGGAACTGCAGCACCGCATCCCTTGCATCCTCCAGGCCTACGCCGGGCTCAACCTCGACGGTCGGCACGAGCTGCTGCGAAATCGAAGCGTATTCTCCTTTTTCCCCGTTGGCCAAATCGTAGGAAACGGTCTTGCTCGTCTCGAGCTTCACTTCCTTGCCGTCTACGGATGCCGGCATCAGCTTGGAAGCTCCCAGCTGCTTCATCGCTTTGTTGATTTCGTCCACGTTCATCTTGAGCGTCACCGTCTGTCCTCCGGATATGAAGAACGCCTCCTGTTTGCCCGTCAAGCTCTCGGGGAGCATGGCGAAGCCCAGCTCGGCCGCAGCCTGCTCGCGGCTCAGATTGTCCTTGTACCGTCCCGACTCCGACGTAAACGTCCCGAACCGGTTGATCGCTTCGCGGACCTGGCCGTCCGAAAAGGAATCGAACATCCGCTGAAGCTCGTTCTCATCCACGCTGACGACCTGCTCCATGCGGAACTGGCCGAGAATGGACGCCAGCGCCTTGTTGCCGGCCGGCGTCGCCGCCGCCGTCACCACGATCAGCGCGGCTGCCGCGATCGTCGTCCAGCGGCGGGCGCGGCTGTTCATGCGGCGGGGCGGCTTGACGTTCGCCGAAGCTGCCGTCTTGACGCGATCCTCAGCGCCGACATCGCCAGCCGTCGCGGTCCCGACCCTGCCGCTTCCGGCTGCCGGGGCGTCCTGAACCGTACCGGCAACCCCCGCTGCCGCCATTCCGCCTTCGCGATCCCATTTGTCCCATGCGGCATGAGGCTGCTCTCCCGCCAGTGCGGCCTGCATCCGCAGCCAAGCCTCGTCCGTCTTTTTCTTTTCTGTGTCTGTATCTTTCCTTTGTTCCGTCATATTCGACCCATCCTCCTTCAATCAGGCTCATCCTGATTCGTCATAAAAACGCCGACGCTCCGACTCCATTGCGAAGGTCATTTTTTCACAACGCTTTTAGCGCAATTCCGCCTTCGGTTGAACCGGCCCGAGCCCCGCCGAACCTGTCAGGGCCATCCCCTCATCTCCCTGGCGCTGTTCGGCAGCCGCCGCGCATTTGCGAAGCCTCTCCGTCGCCCTCGCCAGCAGGGTGCCTACGATCGGCTGCCGCACCGACAGCTCCTCCGCTATCTCCGCGTAGCTGTATCCGGAGTACCGGAGCAGAAGCGCCCGGCGGTCCCGCTCGGGCAGCTCCTCCAGCCAGTCGCGCACCTCTTCCTGATCGAGCCTGCGCATCAGCTCGTCCTCGCCGGACGGGCTTGAAATCCCATCTACAGCAATTTGCTGCTCCTGCCGCTCAGCCAGCCTGCGCTGCCTCGCGGCGCTTCCCATATAGTCGTAAGCGAGCCTCGTCGCAACCCGGTGCAGCCATGCTCCGGCCGCCTCCAGGCTGTCCGGCGGCTGCCGGTACATTTTCAGAAACGTTTCCTGGGCCAGATCCTCCGCCACCGCCTCGTCGCGCAGAAGCGCGGTCAGCTTGCGAAGGACGGCCGGATGATGCTCGTAGAACAACTGCTTGAACGTTGCCGATTCCGGAATCGTCAAAGGTCCCATCCTCCTTTCTTGCTGCAGCTGTATAAAAGACGAATGCCGTCGAGCAAATGTATCAGCCCCGGGGGAATTAAATTTATCCGGCTACGTTCCGCCGCTTTCCTCCCCTTTCCTTCCTCTGGCTGCCTATCCTTCATTTTGACAAGGCCTTGCGCATTCCCCATAATGTAAACTGAATCTTAAAGCTGACATGGAGCGTAATGTTTCACCCCTAAAATGTTGAGAAGGGAAGGTTTGACCTTGCAGCGAAATCGGTTTACCCGGATGTTTTCCAGCCGGCCATTTCTGTTCTTTTCCATCATCATACTGCTCAAATGCATGCTGACCTGGTTCGTCATCTTCGACGGCGGCCCGTCGTGGGCGATTCTCGTGACGGAGCTCCCGTTCGCATGGCTGATCTTCGGCCTGCTGGAGATGTTCGCAGGCAAGCGCAAGCTGATCTATTACGTCATCGCGGACGCCGCCTTGACCGGCATCCTCTTCTCGGTCTTCATGTACCATAAATATTACGGGGTCATCGCCACCTGGCATGCGCTCCAGCAGGTCAACCAGGTGACGGCGGTCAGCAACAGCGTCTTCTCGCTGATGGATCCGTACTACACGCTGATCTTCCTCGATATTATCGTCCTGGCTGTCATTCTGATCCGCAAGCGGCGCGAGCTGCTGAAAAAGCCCGCCGCACGCTTCAACCGGCGCAAGGCTGTCTTCGCCGGCGTCGCCGTTCTGTCCTTTGCCCTGTGCCTGTTCAATATCGTGCCGAACCGCGCCAGCATGAACGAGCACACCAAGGCCGAGGAGATGGGCATCCTGAACTACGAGGCGTTCGCGCTCGTCGATCGGGGACAGACGGAGCTGGAGGATCCGGCCAAGGTGACGCAGGCCCGCATCGATGAGCTCAAAGGCGTCGATCCCAAGCAAGCTTCTCCATTCCAAGGCGCTGCACAAGGCAAGAACATCATCGTCCTGCAGCTGGAATCGTTCCAGAATTTCCTGATCGGCCTGGAGCTGGACGGGCGGGAGGTGACGCCGAACCTCAACAAGCTGGCGCGCGAAAGCCTGTATTTCAACAACTTCTATCAGATGGTCGGGCAGGGCAACACCTCCGATGCGGAGTTCGTCGCCAATACGAGCTTCTATATCCCGCGAAGCGGAGCGGCAACGATGTCCTACGCCTACAAGGACGTTCCGAGCCTGCCGAAGCTGCTGAAGGAGCAGGGCTATCAGTCCGCGACCTTCCATACGAACGTCGTCGACTTCTGGAACCGCCGCGAGCTGTACAAGGCGGTCGGCTTCGACCGCTTTTACGACCAGCCGTTTTTCGGCAAGGAGAACCAGGTGTTCTTCGGCGCCGACGACGAGACGCTGTACGCCAAGACGGCCGGCAAGCTGAAGGAGATGGACGGCGAGGGCAAGCCGTTTTATGCCCAGATCATCTCCATGACCGCCCATCATCCGTTCACGCTTCCGGACGGGCTGAGCCGCTTCGAGCTTCCGGAGCGGTATGAGAAGACATTCGTCGGCGACTACATCGCTTCCCAGAGCTATGCCGATTACGCCTTCGGCCAGCTGGTGGAGGAGCTCAAGGCCGCCGGACTGTGGGAAGATTCCCTGCTCGTCGTCTATGGCGACCATCAAGGGCTCCCGCTCTTCTCCCTCGATCGCAAGGACAAGGAGCTCATGAAAGAGATTCTCGGCCATGAATACGGCTATCCCGACATGATCAACGTTCCGCTTCTCCTCACGCTGCCGGGCAGCAGGCAGGGAAAAGAGCTCGATACGCTTGGCGGCCAGGTCGATCTGCTTCCGACCATCGCGGGCCTTGCGGGGGCTTCGCTGGACGGTCAGCTTCATTTCGGCCAGGATCTTCTCAGCCAATCGCAAAATATTCTGCCTCAGCGTTATTATCTTCCTTCCGGCACGCTGCTCAGCGGCAGCTCGCTCTATATTCCCGGCATCGGGTACGACGACGGCAACCGCTATCCGCTGAAGCCGGGCACCCCGGCTGCAGGCTCCGACGAGGATGCCTACAATCGGGCGCTGGAGCTGCTCCGCCTGTCGGACAGCTATATGGAGGCCTTGCCGGAGCATGGCGGCGCGCAGCGTTGAATTCCGCACTCCTTAGTTAAATTGTCCCCTAAGCCCGCTTAATCATCACCGGCTGAGCCTACAGCCGCCAGATCCCGACGGGACGAAGCCGAGCCTCTCCTCCGCTTCGTCCCGTCTTTCTTTTTTGGTTCCGCAAAGGTTTTTCAGCCGCATGCTGGAGTCGGCTTCAAAGGAGTTGACAGCTTACGTTTACAAGTGTAATCTTTAATTGTCGTTTACATACGTAAACATTCTTTTTCAAGGAGTAGATGGATTGCAATGAGCGTATCCCCCCCGTATTACCGAGGCCGAGAGCGAGATCATGAAGCTTCTCTGGCAAAAAGAGCCCTTATCCGCCCAGGAAATCATTGCCGAGCTGTCCCAGCAGATGCAGTGGTCGGATCAGACGATCAAAACCTTCATTAACCGCCTTCATAAAAAGAATGCGATCCGGTTCGAGAAAGCCGGAAGGAATTATTTGTATTATCCGCTCGTATCCCATGCCGAGTATTTGAAGGCCGAGAACAAGTCTTTTCTGGACCGGGTGTACAACGGAGCCGTCGGCATGCTGTTCGCCCGATTCATCCAGGAAGAGAACCTGTCCGAACAAGACATCGACGAGCTCCAGAAACTTCTGGAGAAGCAAAAAACAGCGGAACGCCCCGACGCCTAGCCCGGTTCGTGTCCCGACGCGATCATGAAGGAGCTTTCGAGCCATGCAACGGATTCAAACGATCTTTCATCTCTTCTTGACGGCCTCGCTGGCATCGACCGTTCTTATCCTGGCGCTGCTCGCCTTCCGGAAGCTGTTCAAGAAGACGCCGAGCTCCAAGCTGGCCTATGCCCTCTGGCTGCTCGTGCTGATCAAGCTGCTCGTGCCGCTGGCGCCGCAAAGCCCGATCAGCTTGTTCGGCCTTATGCCGCAGGCGGCGACACAGGCCGATTCCGCCATGCGCCAGACCCCGCCGGTTCCAAGCCTGTCCGTCGATGACGGCACGGCGGCCTCCACGCAGCCAGTCGTTGTACCCGTGCCGGAGGATCATCCTCAACCGGAAACATCGGAACCTCCGGCGCCAGCTTCAGCTCCTCCCGCCTCTCCCCTCGAGGAAAAGGCGAGCGGACAAGCCCGCTGGAGCCCTCTGCCGATCGTTGCGCTGTCTTGGCTGGCCGGCTTTGCCGTCCTATGCCTCTGCTTCCTGATCGGCACGCTCCGATTCGAATTCAAATTCCGCTCGTCCCGCAGGATCGAGGATCCCGGCATCAGGTCCGCTTTGGAGAAATGCCGGCGGACGCTGGGCATCAAGCGGCCGATTCCGATCCATGAAACCTATGGGCCTCGGAGTCCCTTCCTTTACGGACTTGCCCGGCCAAAAATCTATCTGCCGGCGGATATCGCCGTCATCGCCGATTCCAGACAGCTGGAGCACATCCTGCTGCATGAGCTGACTCATTACAAGCGCAAGGATCTGTGGATCAATCTTCTGTGGATGCTGGCTGCCGCGCTGCATTGGTACAATCCCTTCGTATGGCTGGCCATCCGGAAAATGAAAGCGGACCGCGAGGTAGCCTGCGACGCCGGAGTGCTGGAGGTGCTCGGCGAGCGGGAATCCGCCGCCTATGGCAGGACGCTGTTGCTGCTGTCGAAAGTTTTGGCCCGCAGCTCCAGGACAGCGGCCAATTTCTCGCCTTTCTTTGAACACGAGCACGAAATGAAACGGAGGATTACGATGATCGCCAAGTTCCGCAAAGGCTCCTATCGCCTGTCCGCCGCCGCCATTCTGGCGCTTCTCGCCATCGGAGCCGTCGTACTCGCCCAAGCTCCCAACACCAGGACCGGCGCCGCTCCGCAAGCCGGATCCGGGCAAGCACAGGCGCATACGGCCTCATTCCATCTTGTGCGGATAAACGACTGGTCCAAATGGTTCTCCAGCCTGGAGAGGGCGAATGATTTTTCCGGGTTCACGTACAAGGTGCCCGACTATCTTCCGAAAGGCTATCGGCTGGAGAATATCAATCTGGCCAAATACATGGACATGAACGACAACGTCGTCGCCATAACCGTCAAAAACGGATATGAAGTATTCCCGCATGAGAAAGCCTTCGAGCTGCTGGCTTCCAAGGAAAACCTGCTGGATACAATCTATAGCTCCCAGAGCGGCGGGGAAGTGCGGACAAACGCGCCGGCGACTTGGGGTCCGGCGGATCCTCAATTTTTCAAGTATGCGGATGCCACTTTTGCCGGGATCCAGGGCACCTTGGTCTCCAGAATTCAAACCTATCCCTGGCATCTGCCGGAAACAGCCAAAAGCTTCGTATGGCAGGATGAGGGGATCTGGTATGCCGTCGATTACTTCAGCGAAAACCATACCCGTGAAGGAACGCTTACTCATCGAAGCAATGTGACGATGCCGGATCTGGAAAAAATGCTGCATTCCTACGTGTTTCCCGAGCAGATCAAGCAGGTCGACTACACAGGCGAAGGGATCACCTTCCCGCTATACGACGGCAAGGACCTGCAGAAGGCTGAGGAGGCGCTGGGCTTCGACATCAATATCTCTTCCACCTTGGCGGACGGTCAATGGAAGCTCATGGACGCCCGCTTGAACAAGGCAGGCGACCGGACTCGGTATTTCAAATTCAGGCCGGCGGTGGATACGCTTGAAACGAGCTATCAGCCGGATCCCGATTTAAAATCGACCGTTTACTCCATGAACGATACGCTCAACCTGTATCAGAGCAAGGCTCCTATCGTCGATGCCGCCAAGATGACCGTCCTGCGGACGCTCGATCTGGATGGCGTCCGCGTCACCGTGGCGGAGGATGGCAAGAGATTCTACGATGTATTTGAAGTCGATCCGAAGAAGGATACCCGGCGCCAGCTCTTTTACCTGTGGGAAAAGGACGGCATTTATTTCACCGCCGCCTTCCTCGGCCTGGAGCCTAACCAAGAAGAGAACGTCAAGTCGCTGATCGGGGCTCCGGCCCTGGATGAAAAGAAGGCATGACCGCGATGGCCGTCCTCCGGGGCGGCCTTTTTTCATTCTTTCCGCCCTTGCGGTTGCCTTTGCCCCCGGCAGGGTTAATCTTAAGTAGAATTCGACAGAAGGGATGAGGGCGGATGCTGGGCAAGCTGAAAAATCTGCTGGGAGAGCCGACAAAGAGCGGCGGGGAAAAGAAAGGCGAGGAGGAAGCGGCTTACAGGGAGCTTGCAGATTCCAGGACAGGGCTGCTTCCGGGAATGCCGGCAGAGCTTGCCGAGGAGGAGCGCAAGCTCGAGGAGGCCTTGCCGCAGGAATGGCTGCTGCAGGTGCGCGAAGCCGTGCTGCGCGGCAACCCTGGACTGACGGATGAAAAGTACGGCTGGATGGAACGGGAGCTCAAGCGTCATTTTTTGCTCACCGGCCTGCTCCGCCGAGTTTCCTTGTACAGCGCTGAGGCAGGCCTGGTATGGCGGGAGCTGGCTCTTTACGAGCAGCAGTACCAGCAATTCTGCGAACGTTACGCCGGTTATCATCTTCAGGTGCAGGATGCCGTTGCCGCGCCCTCTCCATCAAGCTCGGCCGACAGCGCGGAGAGGGCTTGCTTCGAGCTTCTGTATCTGCTCCTGTTTCCTTTGGAGCCCGAGAACGAGCAGCTGCTCGGACCGTTCCATCATCATAAGCTGAGCCCTGGGCTGCTGGAGGAGCTGGAAGACCGCAGGCTGCCGCTGTGCGGCGGACTCGGCTTCGTCGGAACCTCCCACAAAGCCGCCATTGCCGAGTGTCTCACCGCCTCGCTGCGCGATCGATTGGAGGCCGCCCGGGACTGCTGCGCCGGGCTTCCCAAGCCCCGCCCCTTGGACCCTGCGACGGCGCTGCTGGCGAGCAGCATGGCCGGAGAGGGGTTCCCGTTCGATGCCGACGAGCAGCTGGACACTCCGGACGCGGGAGCATGGACGGCCGACCGCCCCACAGCGCTGCCGGGATAATCGAAAAAGGCCCTCGGCCATGACGGGCACGGCCGGGACCTTCGTTCGAAACTTCCCTTGGGAACTTCCCTTAGCGACAGAGAGCTGCGGACTACTTGGAGTCGGAGCCGCCGAGCAGTCCGAGCAGCTGCGGCGGAATCTGGATGCCGCGTCGCTCTCCCTCGCCGAACAGCGCCGGCAGGAAGTCGCTCTCTTCCTCTTCTTCCTCCTGCAGCGACTGGACTTCCCGATGCAGCCGCTCCATCTTGAGGTCCAGCGCGGCGGCCGAATCCGCCGCCTCCTTGAGCTCGCGAAGCAGATGCTCGGGGACGGCCTTGTTGTATTTGTAATACAGCTTGTGCTCGAGGCTTGCCCAGAAATCCATCGCAATCGTGCGGATCTGCACCTCGACGAGCACCTTCTCCTGACGATCCGACATGTAGACCGGCACCTCGATCAGAAGATGGAAGCTCTGATAGCCGTTCGGCTTGGGATGGGCGATATAATCCTTGACCTGCACGATGGCGAGATCCTTCTGCACCTTGAGCATGTCGTGGATCAGGTAAATATCGGATACAAACGAGCAGGTGATCCGCAGGCCGGCGATATCCTGGATCTTCTCCTTGATCGCGGGCAGCGAGAACTCGCAGTTTTTGCGGTAGATCTTGTTCATGATGCTTTCAGGCGATTTCACGCGCGACTTCGTATGCTCGATCGGATTGTAATCGTGGAGAAGCTGGAATTCCTCCTTGAGGATTTCGATCTTCGTCTCCATCTCGTCCAGGGCGAACTTGTACATCATCATGAAACGGGTAATGTCGTTCTTCAGCTTCTTGAATGGCTGCAGCTGCGAAGAGTTCATGGATGGCTCCTTGCCCGGCCGCTTGGGCCGCTTTGATCCCCCTTATCATCTCACAATACGCCCCCTGATTTCAAAAAAGCGGTCCGAGCGCGCCGGGAGCCGGCCTTCAAACTCATAAAAGGGCCGGACGAATATGCCCCATCTCAACAAGCGCCGGACAAGCCCGCCTGATCGCAACCTTCGCGGCGCTTCATCCACTCCCTCATTTCTCGGACGAGGACTTCCGGCTCCGATGCGAAGACGTCATGAGCGGAGGCCTCGAATTCGCGAAGCTCCCTGGAGGCGCGGCCGGCCTCTGCTTCGGCAGCAGCCTGTTGGGGATGTAACCTTCTGCCGTCATCGCCAGGTCCGGGCAGATAAGCAGCGGCAGCATATCGTCTGAACCGCTATTTGCCCCGTATCAATAGCATGGATCCGGCCTCCTCCGCAGCTCTCGATCTCAAATTCCTTCATCCCTGCGGCCTCCCCCAGCATGAATCCATATCCTTTCGCCTCCCGTCCAGGCAACGCCTGCCTCATGCATCTCTCCCTGAAACAATCTATTTTCCGTCCCTCCGGCAATTCCGGCAGGAGTTTCCGCTTTTTGGGGTAATCTACTTGATAGACCTATTTCCACTCTGAATCATCCCAGGAGGAGACTGCCGAATGAACATGGACCGTTACCGGATCGGAAGCGACGACAAGCTCAGGCTGAAGGACTACGATCCCGAAGATACCGCCGGATTCAAGGACAAGGATGAAGTCCAGGAGAAGTTCGAGGACCTGCTGGATAGGCTGGCCGAGCAGCAGGACCGCCTGTTCGCCTCGCGCAGCAACGGCGTGCTGGTCGTTCTCCAGGGCATGGACTGCAGCGGCAAGGACGGCGTCATCAAGAAGGTGTTCGGAGGCATCAACCCCGGCGGCTTCCGCGCCTACAGCTTCAAGAAGCCGACCGAGGAGGAGAGCGCCCACGATTTTCTCTGGCGCACCCACAAGGATGTTCCGGCCAAAGGCTACATCGCTGCCTTCAACCGTTCATATTATGAAGAGGTGCTTATCACCCGGGTGCACGGCCACGTCAGCGACAAGGAGGCTCGCCGCCGGCTGAAGCAGATCCGGCATTTCGAGGAGATGCTGACGACGCAGAACGTGCTCGTCGTGAAGCTCTTCCTGCACATCTCTCCCGAATTCCAGCTGGAGAAAATCCGGGACCGGATGGAAAATCCCGAGAAGCTGTGGAAATTCGATCCGACCGACCTTCAGGAGCGCCAATACTGGAAGGAATACACATCCGCCTACGAGGATGCGATCCGCCGCACGGCGACCGACGGCTCCCCATGGCATATCGTTCCGTCCAACAACCGCTGGTTCCGCAATTATCTCGTTCTCCGCCTACTTGTGGAGGAGCTGGAGAAGCTCGGTCTGGAATATCCGAAGCCGGAGCTGGATTTATCCGCTTTTCCGATCGAGGAATCCAGTTTGGAAAAAATAGATGCGGAAAAGGAAACGAACTCATCCTCCCGTCCTCTTCTTGCGTAATTGCAGCCATTCCCGACCGACGGGAGGAAAACGCCAACCTGCCGGCGAATACGGGAACGAGGCTGCCGGCGGGCATGAAATCATCCGGAGCGCATGGAAGGAACCCGCTGCCCCGGACCCGCATGGCCTGACTTGACAGAGGAGGAATTCAATGACAAATGGGATGGAATCGATGACGGCCAAGCCGGGCATCGAACGGGAACGATGGCAGGAGATGGGCGATGAACAGCTGGTGACGGCTTGCATCGGGCCCTTGCTCGCACGGCTCCGCGGAGCTTCTGAAACCGATAAAACAGCCGCCTATCGCAGCCTTTCGCCGGAAAGGCAGGATCTCTTCATGCTGCGGGTGCTCGACGGCCATGCCCGCGGCTCGGCCTGGGAGTATTATGCCTGGACCGGGCTGCTGCTTCAGTCGCCGGATCAGTGGGCCGCCATTCTGGCGGCGCTGAGGCGGATCGGATCGCTCGAGCTGCTGGAAGCGCTCGCGGATACGGCGGCGGTGCATCGCAAGCGGCTTGGCCAAGATGCAGCCGGCGCCGACGCATCCGAGCTCCATGAAAAAGCCGAAGGTCCGTCTCTACCTCCCCCCGAAGCCCAAAGCATCGGATCTCGACAACGATCCGGAGCTGGCTGCGGAAATCGCCGGTCTTTATGAGCTGTACCGCTCCCTTGTTCCCGAAGCCTACAAGCTGGCTGCGGAATCGATCCGCCGCGAGCCTCAGGCTTATCTGTCCCATGAGCCCAGCTGAAGCGTCTTGAATAGATCGCCGCCCCTTCGCCCATTCTACCGAGTGGAAGGAGGGGACCATATGAGCACAGCTAAAAACCGCCGGGAAAGCAATTGGAAGCAGCGCAAGCAAAACCAGCAGCCGCACGGCAAAATCAAGTCGCTCGAGGAATATGCCGACGAGCTCGGCGTTACTCCGTCTGAAGGCGTGTCTTCGTCTCAGCCGCCGACCCCGTAAGGTCCCCTTGTCCAGCCTGCGCCGCCCTCTATGGCAGCGCAGGTTTTTCGTGCTAGAATAGGCTTAAAGCTGCCGGAGCGCCGGAACCCGAAAGGAAGACGACCCATGAACGACACGCTGCTGTCCTATACGCTCACCGATGCTTCGCTTGACGATCTCCCCGCCATCGTCGCCATTTACAACACGACCATACCGGGAAGGATGGTGACGGCGGACCTCGAGCCGATCTCGACCGACGCCCGCATCCAGTGGTTTCACGAGCACTCGGCGGAGCGCCGTCCGCTGTGGGTGCTGAAGGACGGCGACCATATCGTCGCCTGGCTGAGCTTCCAGTCCTTCCATCCGCGCGCCGCTTATGACGGCACTGCCGAGATCAGCATCTACCTGTCCGAGGCTCTCCGCGGCCAAGGAATCGGAGGCCTGCTCCTGCGGAAGGCCATGGAAGCTTGTCCGGCGATCGGCGTCCACACGCTGGTCGGCCTCGTATTCGGGCATAACGAACCGAGCCTTCGCCTGTTCGAAAAGCATGGCTTCGGACAGTGGGGACGCCTGCCGGATGTCGCCATCCTGGACGGAATCAGCCGCGACCTCGTGTACGTCGGCCGCAAGGTTTGACGAGCGGAGCCTCGGCAAGCGGCTGCTTGCTCGACAATCCCGCCGTCCTTTCTCCTCATCGGCAATCATTTTCCAATCAAAAAGCCGCCTGGAACGGAGCGACCTTTAAAGGTCCCTTCATTTCCAGGCGGCTTGTTTCATTGACCGCCAGCTGCTGCGATCCGGACCACCTTGCGCCCTTCGGAGCGTCCGGCAATCAAAGCCTGAGCCGCTTCTGCAACATCGTTCAGCTCCACCTCGCGAATGAGACGCTCCAGGCCGCGGGGCTTCAGATTTCCCGCCATCCGCTTCCATAGCCTGGTCCGCAGCTCCTGCGGCGCCCACACCGAATCGATGCCGCAAAGCTGAACTCCCCGCAGGATGAACGGGAAGACGCTTCCGGTCAGCTCCGAGCCCCCCGTCAAGCCGCAGCAGGCGGCTGTTCCGCCGTATTGGATCCGGCTCAGCACATTCGTCAGCATCGCCCCGCCTACGCAGTCGACCGCTCCCGCCCACCGCTGCTTGTCCAGCGGCCGCTGCTCTGCCGGCAGCAGCTCCTCGCGGGTCAGTATCCGGGCTGCTCCGAGCTCCCTCAGCAATTCGGCCGCTTCCGGCTTGCCGGAGACGGCCTCGACTTCGTAGCCGAGCCCCGCCAGCATGGAGACGGCGAGCGTGCCGACGCCGCCGCTGGCCCCGGTCACGACGACCGGACCGCTGCCCGGCTTCACGCCTCCGTCCTCCAGCTTCTGGATGGACATCGCAGCCGTCAATCCCGCTGTCCCGAGAGCCATTGCTTCGCGCGTGGTGAGCCCCTTCGGCAGCGGCACCGCCCACTCCGCCGGTATGCGGGCGTATTCGGAATACCCGCCATGCTGCTCACGCCGAAGCCATGGCCGGTGACAATGACCTTTGTTCCGGGCGGCAGCCTGCGTTCGGAGCTTTTCTCCACGACGCCTGCCGCGTCGATTCCGGGAATCAGGGGATAACGGCTGACGATCCGGCCGTCGGGCTCAAGGGCGAGCGCATCCTTATAGTTGATGCTGGAGTAAGCTACCCGGATCAGCAAGTCCCCTTCCGGCAGCTTCGCCTCCTCCATCGTCTGCACGGCCGCCTCCACGTCTTCATCCTGCTTGTCCACGATCAGCGATCTGAATTGAAGCATGACGTCCCCTCCCTGGAATATGAGTTCACTTACGATAAGGCCATTGAAAAAGTTGTCGCTGCGTGCGCGGATCGTTCTTCCGATCGCTGTTGTCCCCGTATTTCTCTGATTCTTACCGTTTTTACGGTTGAAATCCGGTGACAAAGGCGAGCGCATTCGCTTCTCCAGAATCGATTCCTCACCCTCCGCTTGTTTTTCAGTGGCCTCCTTCCGATTACCCTTATTTTCCTCCCGCAGCCGCATCGGGTCAAGACTAGCCTCCTCCTGTAGAGGGTAGCCCGAAAAGCCCGGGTTGCCCCAGGCCTCCATTCAATCGTTTGGATGGAAAACAACCCGATTGCGGCCGTCTTTCTTCGCTTGATACAGGCACCGGTCGGCTTCGCCGTACAAAAGCTGGAAGAGGTTGTCCCCATTCATCGGCTTCAGCTCCGTTGATGCGCCGCCGATGCTCACCGTCAGCCGGATTTGCCTCCCGTCATCGGCATGCACCTCGGCCGCCATGACAGCGGCTCGGATGCGCTCGGCAATCCGCTCCGCTTCCTTGGCTCCGGCGCCAGGCACCGCGACCGCGAATTCCTCCCCGCCGATTCTCCCGAACATCGCGTTGCCGTCCACGGCGCTCTGGGCCGCTTCAGCGAATGTCTGCAGCGCCAGATCTCCGTTCTGATGGCCGAAACGGTCGTTGATTCCTTTGAACAGATCCAAATCCATGATGAGCAGGCTGTACGGCCGGTCGTTCTCGACGCACAGCGTGAGATGCCGCTGCGCCCGTTCGATGAAGCCGGTGCGGTTGTACAATCCCGTAAGACCGTCTATCGCCGCTCTCCGGCGCAAATCCTTCTCGACCTTTTTGGATTCCGATATATCGCTGATGACGCTCAGCGTTCCATAGAAGTCTCCCCGCCCCGATACGAGCGGAGTGACATTCACCTCCAGCCAGATATCCTCGGATCCCGGCCGCCTGAAGCGCAGCCTCACCTCGGATTCGATCCGGCGCTCATGAGCTTCCGACCATGCATCGGCATCCGGGATCAGCTGGCCGAGCAGCAGTCCGCGCCAGTCGCCTCCTGGCGTTCCGCCCGCTTTGGCGATGAGCCGCGAGGCGGAAGCGTTATGATCCATCACCCTCTGACGGGTATCGAGCACCACGATGCCGTCCTTCATGATCTCGAACAGCTTGTTCCGGGCGATGGGAACGACATGAAGAACCTGATAGCGATAGAAGCTCCAGAAGATCAGCAGACAGGCCGGAAACGTGGAGAAAACCAGCGCGCCAATAATGCCTTGCGCCAAGGCCGGATTAGCCAGCCTCACATTAATGGATACAAGAGGAATGAGCACCGCTCCGATCAAGCCCAGGAGCCGGCGCCGGTCTGTGCCGGCAGCTGTCAGCCAGGTGCGGAAAAGCACGGCGATGCCGAGAACTTGGCTGGCCGAGCTGTAGGAGATGAACATGGAGCTGAGAGCCGTCCTCTCGATATCCAGCATGCCGTCGGCGCCGATCCTCACCGATGCGCGCATGAGATGGTGATAGTCATTGGTGAAAATGAGCAAAATCGCCACGATTGGAACCAGGGATGCATAGATGATGGGACGGATTCGTACCAACCGCTCATACCCCGAATGGGCCAAAGCCAGGAACAAGCTGAGCACGGGATAAATGAACATTGAAATTTGCGAGATATTGCGCCATAAAACTTTGGTCTGCAATTCCGGCATGACGTACTGCATCAGCGAGGCGAAGCTGAGCACCGCAGAAAGCGCCAGCATAGCGATATATATGGAAGTGCCGGGCACCCGTCTATACGGCATTACCAGCAGGATAAGCGCGAAAGGAACGCATGCGGCGACCAGGTATGTCCAGGTCATAAGCATAGATGTACTAACCCCCTGGTCGAATTATAGCAGATAATGGAGGAAATAGAAGTTCGAGATGGGATCTCAGACCTATGTATATATGGAGCGAGGCCTATTTTATTATCCTCTGTTATTATGAGATAACTTTAAGAAAGAAGCAGAGAGCGCATACAGAAGTGTCTGCATCAATTAAATGCTTTAACGCATTAATTCAATAACTAATTGCAGATTTATTCGGGCAACGTTAAAATAAACTTAAATTCTTGTTAATTATTACTAGACAAAGAAGATTTGGAGAAGTATTCTTTTATCACACGCGAGAGATGATAGGTTCCTTGTCGAATTATGTCACGTTATCTTTCATTTTTCGTAACGCCTTCCACGGGGAAGGCCACCACACTTATAGAAAGAAGGTACCTGCTTGCAGAAGTCTCGCCGCAAAGTCATTCTGACCGCTTTGTCCACCACGCTGTCTGCCGCGCTGCTGCTTCAGCCGCTCGTGGCCCAAGCCGCTGCATCGCCTGTATCCTCTGGTATTCTGGCCAAAAGCCTGACCAAAGGAATCGACGCCATGATCTCTTCCCGCCTGGACACCTCGTCCAGCAAGCCTGTCAAAGTCATTGTCCAGCTGGATGGAGCGACGATCGCCGAGGGCAAATACGCCGCAAAAATGGGCGTCAAATCCCTCAGCTCCGAAGCGACCGAGAGCGCGATCAGCCGCCAGCAATCCGGTGTCATCGCCTCTGCCAAGAAAAGCGGGATCGATCTTAAGGTCACCTACCAGTTCGATACGGTGCTGAACGGAATGGAGGTCGAGCTTCCGGCCAATCAGATTCCTGCTCTTGCCCAGATTGCAGGAGTGAAATCAATCTATGAGAACCGCACTTATTATTCCGTTCCGACGACAAGCTTCCCTACCGCGACTGAAACGACATACAAGTATGACATCAATCCGCTCAAGCAGATCGGCGTTCCCGAGGCTTGGGATGCCGGCCTGACGGGCAAAGGCATCAAAGTCGGCGTCATCGACACCGGTGTGGACTACCTTCATCCGGACCTGAAAAACGCCTACAAAGGCGGCCATGATTCCTACTTCAACACGGATGATCCTTATGAGGAGTCCCCGGACGAAAAAACCGGCAATAAAGGCACCTCCCACGGAACGCATGTGTCCGGCACGATCGCTGCCCGCGCAGAGAACAACTCCGATGTCATCCATAAAGGCGTGGCCTACGAGTCGGATCTGTATGTCTACAAGGTACTCGGCTTCAACAAAGAAACCGGCCGCTCCTCCGGCTCCTCGGCGCAGGTCATCGACGGAATCGAGCATGCCGTGCAGGACGGAATGGATGTCATCAACCTGTCTCTAGGTTCCGATGATGCCAAGGACGCATTTACTCCCGACTCTATCGCAATCAACAACGCGGTCCTGGCCGGCGTCGTAGCTGTCGTGGCTAACGGCAACAATGCCCAGGATTCGGAGCAATACTACTACTCCATGGGCTCCCCCGCTTCCAGCCAGCTGGCTATTTCCGTTGGAGCAGCCACCAGCCCAAGCAACCATTACGGAGCATCGGTCAGCGCTTCGGTCTACAACTCCGCCGGCACGGTGGCGGGCAGCGTGTATACCAACAACGCCCTGAACGTCATGGGCTGGTATACCGGCAAAGAAGACTTCGCCTCCTTGATCGGAAGCGAGGAGCAGGCAGCCGTTTACGCCAATCTCGGAGCCGAGGCGGATTACAAAGGCCTCGACGTAAAAGATAAAATCGTCTTCGTTTCCCGTGGCACGCTGGCGTTTGTCGACAAAATCGCCATCGCCAAGGAGCATCATGCCAAGGCTATCGTCATCTTCAACGGCAATGCGCTGACAACCGATGCGAATACGGCCAATCTGAGCGAAAGCATTGCGGGACGCGATTCCTGGATCGGCCCGACGGCTTATCTGGGCGACAGCCTGCAATTCATTCCTGCTTTTGATCTCGAAGGATCCAAAGGACGCGCGCTGGCTCGCTTCTTGAAAGCCAACCAAGGCGCCAGCCTCAAGCTCGCCTTTGATTCCATCTATCCAAAAACGGTGGATCAAGGCGACCACATGGCCGACTTCAGCTCGCGCGGCCCGAACTCGGACGGCATTCTCGGCATCAAGCCGGACTTCACCGCCCCGGGCGTGAATATCTTGTCCACTTGGCCGGCATACGGCAAGACGAATCCTGAAGCCAGCTATGCGGAAGCCTACAATCGCATCAGCGGCACCAGCATGGCGACGCCGCATGTTGCCGGGCTCGCTGCCCTGCTTCAGCAGGAGCATCCGGATTGGACTCCTTTCGAAATCCGCGCGGCACTCGCCAATACGGCTGATCCGATCTCCGACGCGGAAGGTACATTGTACGATGTGTATTCCCAAGGAGCAGGACGCGTCAACATCGCGGAAGCGATCAAAACTCCTGCCGTTCTGCAAACGGTGGAGCAGCTTGTTCTCTATGACAAAGAGATGAACCCTGTTCCGACGACGAACTACGGCGACAACGCCAGCTTTGGAGTCATGAAGGCAGGCAGCGATTTCAAGACGATCAATCTGCAGGTCAACAACACCTCCGATGCAGCGGTTACTTACAACGCCACCTACTCGCTTAATAGCGAAGTAACTGGCGATCCTTATTCGGATAAACCGGTCAATACTCCGGACAACAGCAAAATCAAAGTGTCGTTGGATGGTCTCGTAAATGGCACGATTTCCGCCAGCGCAGGAAGCAAATCCGCTTTCTCTCTGAGCGTGGCTCCTCAAAAGGATGCGCGCGAAGGCGTCTACGAGGGACAAGTTGTCCTGACTGCTGCAGGCTTGCCGACGCTTCACATCCCGTTCGTCGTCCATGTCGGCGATCAGAAGCCGGACACCGGCTACGGCATCCAGGATCTGACGCTGTCGACTCGCCAGCTCTCCCCTAACGGAGACGGCATCAATGACTTCATGGACATCTCGTTCCGTCTTGCTGCGCAAGGCATGAACTACTATGAAATCACCATCAACGACATCAACGACGATACAGTCGGTTATGTCACGTATACCGACGCTTATTCCACTGGTTCCGTCCTTGATACCAAGGTTTATACGAACCGCTTCGACGGTACCTATAAAATTGAAGACGAGGAAGGTAACGTAACGACAGCACAGCTGAAGGATGGCCAGTACGGCATCAACGTTACGGCACTGAAAATCGTCAAAGGCAAAATCGCTGCCCAAACGATCGGCTACCTTCCGTTCTCCGTAGCCCGTACGTCGACCGGCCCGATCTTCTTCCCGGGCACAGGAGCTGCTCCCGCTCCATCGCCAGCCCCTGCTCCATCGGATGCAACGGCTTCCCTGAAGGCTGTCGTTGGTCAAGGCCAACAGCAGGTCGCCGTTAAGTCCGCAACTGCGTCCGAAGCATCCGCAACGGTGACCACCGTTACCTATGCGGATCTGCAAGCCGCAATCGGCACCGGTACGACCAAGCTGGCTCTTGTCGTCAGCGCGGCTGCCGAAGCCGGAAAAGCTTCCAAGCTGAGCCTGCCAGCCGATCAAGTTCAACTGCTGTCTACTGCTCCAGCAGGCAGCTCGCTCTACTTGACGACAGGCGCAGAGACGCTTGAGCTTCCGCTCTCGCTCTTGAAATCCGTACCGGCAGGGAGCGGCCTTGAGCTTATCATCCAAAAGGCTGCCGACTCCAAATTTGCAACAGCCAGCGTCGTTGGCACTCCGGTTACGTTCCAAGTGAACGTTGTGACCGGTTCTGTATCCAAAGAAATTAGCGTACCTGCTTCGACCTTCATCAAACGCTCGTTCACACTGGACAAAGGCGTATCGGCTGAAAAAGCCGGCGTCCTGTTCCTCGAGAACGGCAAGGAAGCACCGGCTCCAGCCGTATTCACTGCCAATGAAGACGGAACGACGACTGTTGTCGTGAACCGCCCTGGCTTCTCCACCTATGCCGTAGCCAAGAAAGCCGTCGCGTTCAACGACATCTCGGCTTCGTGGGCTCAGAGCCGCATCCAGGCTCTGGCTGAGAAGCTGCTGATCAACGGCACGTCCGCGACGAAGTTCTCGCCGAAGACTTCCGTCACCCGCGCCGAATTTGCCGCAATGCTGACGCGCGGCCTTGGCCTCAGCACGACGACCTCTGCTCCATTCACCGACCTCAAAGCCGGCGCATGGTACAGCGATGCTGTAAATGCTGCTTATGCAGCAGGCCTCATCAACGGCTACAACGACGGCTCGTTCCGTCCAGACGGCATCATCAGCCGCCAGGAACTGTCCGTCATGCTGGCCAAAGCCTCCACTCTGCTTGATATCAAAGCAACGGGCGGCAAAATCAGCACGTATGGCGACGCTGCAAGCTTCGGCGCCTTCGCGAAGGACAGCATTGCCTTCGTAACGGCGGCAGGCCTGATGGAAGGCTCCTCGGCGAACGGTTCCACCGTGTTCCAGCCGGCAGCTCCTACGACCCGCGAAGCGGCCGCAACCGTCATCTACAAGCTGCTTCAAGGCGGCAAGCTGATCTAAGCTCGCTCATCCCGACACCTGATCCCCATGGGGATCAGGTGTTTTTTTATGACTGGAATCATACATCTCCGTCTAAGATAAGAATAATTCCAAAAAAAAGCTTGAGCTCGATGCTTTTGTCCATTACGATAATAATTTTGTAAATCAACCACTACCGCTATGCGGTTAATCATGAACGGAGCGTGCAAGATTGGCTAAAGAATCTTCAACCACGCCAGCAGTTGAAGGAGGAAAGCTCCGAAGAGGCTTGAAGGCCAGACATATGGCCATGATTTCCCTCGGCGGCTCTATCGGCACCGGACTGTTCCTGGCCAGCGGCGGGGCGATCCACTCGGCCGGAGCCGGCGGCGCCTTGCTTGCTTATGCGCTGATCGGCATCATGGTCTACTTCCTCATGACCAGCCTCGGCGAAATGGCGACCTACATGCCGGAGTCCGGGACGTTCAGCACCTATGCCAGCCGGTTCGTCGATCCATCCCTCGGGTTCGCGATGGGCTGGAATTATTGGTACAACTGGGCGATTACGCTTGCAGCAGAACTTGCTGCCGCCACCCTGATCCTTAAATTCTGGTTCCCGGACAGTCCCTCCATCCTCTGGTCGGCTGTCTTCCTTATTTTGCTCGTCGGCTTGAATCTGCTCTCGGTCCGGGCGTACGGAGAATCGGAGTTCTGGTTCGCCATGATCAAGATTGCCACGATTCTCGTGTTCATCGCGCTCGGCCTGCTCATGGTGCTTGGCATCTGGCGCGGCCAAAGCGGCGATATCGGCAGACTGACCGAGACGCCGTTCCCGAACGGGCTGCTCGCCGTCATGGGCGTCTTCGCGGCCGCCGGCTTCTCGTTCCAGGGAACAGAACTGGTCGGAGTCGCGGCCGGCGAGAGCGAGAACCCGCGCCGCAACGTGCCACGCGCGATCCGCACGATCTTCTGGCGCATCCTGCTGTTCTATATGGTGGCCATTTTCATCATCGGCCTGCTCATTCCTTACACCGCTCCCGAGTTGGCCAGCGACGAAGTCCGCATGAGTCCGTTCACGATTCTATTCGAGAAGGCAGGCCTCAGCATCGCAGCATCCGTCATGAACGCTGTCATCCTGACCTCGGTGCTCTCGGCCGGCAACTCCGGCCTGTACGCCTCGACCCGCATGCTGTAGGTGCTGGCCAAGGAGGGCAAAGCTCCTCGCTGGCTGGCTGGCTGGCTCGCCTTAACCGTCGCGGCGTCCCCTTCGCCGCTCTGCTTGTGACGAGCGCCTTCGGCCTACTCGCGTTCCTCGCATCCCTGTTCGGCGACGGCGTCGTCTACGTCTGGCTGCTCAACGCATCGGGCATGTCCGGGTTCATCGTCTGGCTCGGCATCGCGGTGAGCCATTACCGCTTCCGGCGCGCCTGGAAGGCCCAAAGCCGCTCGCTCGACGAGCTGCCTTACCGGGCCAAATGGTATCCATTCGGCCCGGTTCTCGCCATGATTCTCTGCATCGCCGTCATCGGCGGCCAATTCGTCGGCGGCATCGAGGACGGGAAAGTCGACTGGGCGTTCATCGCCGCCTCCTACTTCGGCTTGCCGCTGTTCCTAGCCATCTGGCTGGGGCATAAGTGGAAACATAAAACCAAGCTCCTCAAGCTGGAGGAATGCGACCTGACACCAAGGCAGGAATAAACGAAGAGAGCGCCCCCGCATGGAGCGCTCTCTTTCATTTTGTCCTATAATAAGATCCAAACCAAGAGATAAAAATGAGGCTATTCCGGCGAGTGGATGAAAGTCGGGGTTGGCAAGCTGTAATCCAAGCATTCCGCCCTCATCTATTCCTTCTATATCCGTATCATCCTGCACCCGCTATTTTTGGCTGTCGATTCCCTACCGGTTGTCTACTTTCTCCGGATACAGATCCAGGTTCATCATGCGGTATTCCGCCATCTGCTCGTATTTCGTGCCCGGCTTGCCCCAGTTGCAGTAGGGATCGATGGAAATGCCGCCGCGCGGAGTGAACTTGCCCCATACTTCGATGTAGCGGGGCTCCATCAGCTTGATGAGGTCGTTCATGATGATGTTCATGCAATCCTCGTGGAAGTCGCCGTGATTGCGGAAGCTGAACAGATACAGCTTGAGCGATTTGCTCTCGACCATCAGCTTGTCGGGAATGTAGGCGATATAGATCGTAGCAAAATCCGGCTGTCCCGTCATCGGGCATAGGCTCGTGAACTCGGGGCAGTTGAATTTGACGCGGTAATCCCGGTCCGGATGTTTGTTGACGAAGCTCTCCAGCACCTCCGGGGCATACGTGGAAGGGTACTTCGTCCCTTGGTTGCCCAGCAGCGTGACGCCGTCCAATTCGGCTTGCGAGCGTCCTTGTTGTTCGTTCATGGATTATCTTCCTTTCTGGATTTCAATTGATCTGCTATGTCTGTGCGGTCTGCTATGGCGGCCTTCTAGTCTTCTTGTCTGCTTGAGGCCATGCTGTTGTGTACATAGATGCTGCGTTGCTGTGTGCATAGATGCTGCGTTGCTGTGTGCATAGATGCTGCGCTGTTGTGACGCAGGTGCTGCATTGTTGTACACATCGCTGCCGCGTTGTTCCGTACATGGATGTTTCCTTGCCGCTTGCAAAGGACTGCACCCGTCTCCGCAATTCCTGCTGCCCGCCCTCAGCCCCGCGTACCTGCAACCTCTCTCTTCCTCAACGTTGAAAGGAGGATCCGGAGAGCTCCGTTGCCGGAGCATTCCTGCGCCCCTATAATGAAGGGAACTGATTGTCCATTCCAAGACCATACCGGCAAGGAGCATCCCCATGAAAATCCGTATCGCCGCTGCGGCGGTCATCGCCGCGCTCGTTCTATCGGTCATCGTGTTTCTGATGCCGCCGTCCGAATCGTACAACGACCCGGATACGTTCTGGCATATCGAGGTCGGCAAGTCCATGCTGGAGGCCGGCAAGGTTCCGCATACCGCCATCCATACCTTTTACGGCGACGACAAGCTCCCTTATGTTCCGCATGAGGTCGGGTTTCAGGCCGTCATCGCGCTGCTGTACGATGCCTTCGGCTGGGCCGGCACCTACCTGCTTACCGCCGCCTGCATGATTCTGCTCGTGCTCGGCCTCTACCGCATGATGCTCGTCTCGCGCAAGGAGCTCGGCCTGCCGTCCCGGGGCCGCGAGCCGATCCTGATGCTGCTCCTGCTGCCTGTCATGTGGGGCATCTACGACATTTACTTCACGACCCGGCCGCAAATGATCTCCGCGTTTCTCATCGTCTGGTTCTTCGTTTTCCTGCGCGAATTCCAGATCAAGCCGGCAGCCCGCTACATGGTTCTGCTCCCTCTCATCTCGCTGCTGATCGCCAATTTCCACTCCGGCGTCTGGCCGGTCATCATCGTGTTCATGGGAATGGCGCTGCTGGAAAGCCTCGTTACCCGCAAGCTGCTGAACCGGCGCATCGGCTGGCGTTGGCTGGTCGTTGCGGTCACGGTCATCGGCGCCGGCTTCCTGAATGCGGCAGGACCGAAAAGCATCTTCTTCATCCTCACGGTGACGCACGGCAACTTCAACCTGCTCATCAACGAGTGGAAGGCCATCCAGTTCAACAGCATGGGCAATCTGGCCGCGACCTGCATGCTGCTGGCATTCGTCGCGCTGCTGCCGTTCTCGATCCACAAGCGGTTTTTCCGCTTCATCTTCATGATGGGAATCTTTTTCCTCGGCGTGTCCAACTACAAGTATCATTTCTTCATGTGGCTGTTCGTCCTGTATTTTGCCGCGGCCGTCATCGAGTCGGTTCCCGGGCTGCGCCGTTTCCGGCTCAGCCTCAGCGTGAAGCCGCTGATCATCGGCCTCTTACTGGGGCTCGGCGTGAACGTCGTCTACAACTTCCAGCATACGCCGCAGCCGAACTCCTACAAGTACCCGGTGAAGGAAATGGACTACATCCTGGAGCATTTCCAAGGCCCTGCGAGGCCCAAGGTCATGACGCTGTACGGCTCATCCGGTTATGTCATGTTCCGCGGCGGCGACGTGCTGGCGGACGGGCGGCAGGATCCGTTCATTACGGACGCGACCAAAACCGTCTTCGGCTGGACCGCCTTCGAGCAGTCCATGTACGGCTTCCCGGTATACGTCACCGATCTTGTGGACGCCAACCATCCCGACTACGTCATCGTCACACGCAAAAACGCCTCCAGCCGCTTCTACACGACCTGGCTGAGCAAATACGGATCGCCGATCTATTCCGGCGACTACGGCTCCGTGTTCCAGGTGAACGGGAAAAAGCCGACCTGATGCCCGGCCGGCCGAATGTGACTGCCGGCAAAGCCTGAATTTCCCGCATATCGCTTTGGGAGCTATGGCCTCGTCTTGCCGGAATGCCATCCTGCGGAATGAGCTCGACCCGGATTGAATCTGCAGTCTTTTCATGCCGCATCCCATGAACGAAAGCAACCCGAAAGCATCCATGCCCCCCTATCCTGGGGAGGGCATTTTTGCTCTGCCGGGGAGAAGGCTTCCTTCACTCCCTACCGCTAAACGCCCCGCTTGTTGCCCCAAAGCCACGCATGCAGCTGAGGCAGCACGCGTACCCGGCTCCACTCCGGATCGTCCATGACCATATCCACCAGCCGCTCGTATCGATCAGCCAAATAATTGCGGAGCGCCGCCGCATCCGGCTCCTCAAGCCGATCGTTGCCGGCTTGCAGGAACATCGGAATCTCCGGGAAGCGCCGATGAACCTCCTTCGCATAAGCGAGGTCCTCCGCGCTCATGACGACGACCTTCAACGACGGCAGCCGGCCGGCCTCCGCCAGTCTCGCCGCGATAGTCTCCAGTACCGTCCAATCCGTGTCCATCCCGGAACTAGGCGGCTTCGGCGACAGGGTGAGCTCGTCAATGTCCGCGAACCAGTCCTGCCAGCGGCTTCCTTGCGTCTCGAGGGCCACAAGCGCTCCGCGCGAATGCAAGAGGTCGATCAACCCGCCGAGAGGACGGAGCAGCGCCGGATTGCCGCCCGAGAGCGTGACGTGGCCGGGCGTCCTGCCGCCTGCCAGCCGTTCGAGCTCCCCGGCGATTTCTTCCGGCTCCATCCAGCGGATCTCGTCCTTCGCCGATCCGTCCCACGTAAAGGCGGAATCGCACCAGGAGCAGCTGTAGTCGCAGCCAGCCGTCCGGACGAACATCGTTTTGACGCCGATGACCATGCCCTCGCCCTGCACGGTAGGGCCGAAAATCTCCAGCACCGGAATTCGTCCGCGAACGGAAGGCTTTGCCGCAGCGCTGGATGCTGCCAAGGCGGGCACCTGCGCCGCGATGCCTGAACCGGAAGGAGGCGCGGATGCAGCCTGCTCCTCCATGCCCGAACCGGCGTCCACGTCGGTTACACCCTGCTCCGCAATTCCCGAACCAGCGGCAGCTGCGGATGCTGCCTGCTCCTCGATGCCCGAACCGGCGCCAGGCGCAAATGCGCCCTGCCCCGCCGCTTCCTCTCGGCCGGCTCCGATCTGAGCCCCGCTCATCGGACGGCCTCGGGACGGTAGATGACGTAGCTGGACGGCGTTTCCCGCAGGAACACCTGCAGGCAGCGGGCGCCGTTGCCGCGCCGGTCCAGCTCTTCCTGCACCAGCTGCCATACGGTTCGCGCCACGACTTCGGTCGTCGGGAACGTCTCCGGATCGTCGGCAGCCTCCGAGCCGAACCGCTCGTCGTCGTTGAGCAGACGGTGGTCGAACCGGTCGCGGACAAGCCGTTTGACCTCGGAGAAATTGACAAGGAAGCCGCAGCCGTCCAGCTTGTCGCCGGCAACCGTCACATCGGCGTAATAGGTATGGCCGTGCACGCGGCTGCAGCTGCCCGCCTCTTCGGCGGGAATATAATGGGCCGCTGCAAAATGAAACTCCTTATGCAGCTCATATCGGAACGAATGGGGCGGAGACGGATAAAGGGTTTGCATTATCGGAGCTCACCGCCAGCATCCGTTCTTGCTTCATCCCGCATGCCTGCAGCGTTTGCTGCTCCGGCTTGCGCGCCAACGCCTGCTGCCGCTGCTGCGCGCCGAGTCAGATAACGCTCCAGGCCATTGCGGCGCAGCTTGCACGCCGGGCACTCCCCGCAGCCGTCGGCAGGCACGCCGTTGTAGCAGGTCAGCGTTTTTTCCCGGACGAATTCAAAGGCTCCCAGCTGATCCGACAGCTCCCATACCTGTTCCTTGTCCAGCCACATGAGCGGCGTCTCGATGACGAAATTCTCCTCCATCGCCAGATTGAGCGTCACGTTCAGCGACTGGATGAAGATGTTCCGGCAATCCGGATATCCGCTGAAGTCCGTCTCGCACACTCCGGTGACAAGCGTGGCCGCTCCGACCCCTTTGGCCAGGACGGCGGCAAACGACAGGAACATCAGGTTGCGTCCCGGCACGAACGTATTCGGGAGTCCTCCCGCTTCGGGAGCGTCCGCTACCGCGAGGTCCTCCCTCGTCAGCGAGCTCGGAGCAAGCTGTCCGAGCAGGCTCATGTCCAGCATATGGTGGCGGATGCCGAGTTCTGCCGCGATGGATGCGGCGCATTGGAGCTCCAGCGCATGGCGCTGTCCGTACCGGAAGGTGACGGCCTCCACTTCCTCATAGCGCTCCAGTGCCCAGAACAGGCAGGTCGTGCTGTCCTGGCCTCCGCTGAAAACGACGACCGCCTTGCCTTTTCTTTTTTCCAATCTCTTCATTTGCTTCAACTTCCCCTCTCCATGATGGCCGAAGAGAGAGCAGCGATTAACTCCATATCTCTGGATCCCGAGCTGTACGGCTCTGCCGCATCGAACAAGCGACGAGCGGCGGCGCGCCAAAGAAAACGGCGGAAAGCATGCCCCTCATGACAGAGGCTGCTTTCCGCCGAACGCAAAACACACGGATCCCCCGCGGGAATCGTGCGCCTTGTAGTTTTTTATAGAGGGAGTTCGCGAACCTCTCCCGGGCATGGCCGGCCAGAGCCGCCTTCCCGGACTTCGTCTTCGGTTGTGTTTCTTGCCCAGCTAGCATACCACAGAGCAATCCGGGGCGCTACGCCTTGCAGCGGGTTCTTAAGGCTTCCTCCTCCGAGGGCGGGCATGGCGAAAGGCTGGGAAACGGGCTGACTTGTGCTATAATTAGCCCCATTCAAGCCATGCCGACGCCTGTCCAGGGCCGGGAAAGGAGAGGGCCATCCGTGAAGGCCGGGAGTTTCTACCGCACCTATATCCGCAACAACCTGTTCACCAAGCTGCTCGCCACCTTTTCGGCCATTGCGGTGCTGGCGATCGTGACCCTCTCCTATCTGCTCTACGCCGTCATGGCGGGCTCCATCGAACGCGACATTGTCGGCAACCAGCGGCGCGCCATGGAGAGCGTAAGCGGTTATCTGACCGCCAAAAACGATTCCGTCCAGCGCATGGTCTCCGACATTTACCAGGATACGGCCCTTTCGCAAAACGTATCGTACCTGCTGCAGCATCCATTCGCGGACTATTTCCGCTTCCGCATCGACCGCTATGCGGACGAGCCTCGCGCCGGCTTCGGCAACGCGCTGACTTATTTCGAGCGCAAGGCGGAAGGCGATGCCGACATCCGGCACCTGCTGCTGTACAGCTCCGGCGTCCAGTATCTGTACGCCTACCGGAGGGAGGGCAATCCGCAGCTGCTGCAGCTGAACTCGGCGCTGTCCTACATTCCCGACGCGATGGCGCTGGAAACGCCGCCGGTAAGCCTTCCAAGCCCCTGGGTCCGGTCCGGCCTCGGGCTGGAGGACAAGCGGCTGTACGCGGTCCGGTCCGCGATCAACGATTCGTCCACGCTGCAGAACATCGGGCAGCTGCTCGTCTATTACAGCTCGGACGGCATCCAGCGGGCGCTGGCAACGTACGCGGACGTCCTCAAGGGCTATCTTCTCGTGCTGACGCCGCAGGGCCAGGTCGTGTTCGACTCCTCCGGCGCCTACTACGGCAAGCTCTATCCGTACGCTTCCCGGATCAGCGCCCTCTCCCCCTCTGCAGAGCTGGAAGAAGCGTCGCTCGTATCGGTGCTTCCCGAAAGCGCGGCCGGCTTCAACGTCGTCAGCGTCGTTCCGAAGTCGGAAATTCGCGCTGCGACGGCGAGCGTGCGGCGCACCGTCCTGAGCGTGAGCGCGGTCTGCATCCTGTTCGCGGTCGCCCTTCCCTCCATCGCGGTGTTCAGCGTCGCGCGCCGAACGGGAAGCCTGGTCCGCCTCATGAGACGGGTCGAGACCGGCGACATGGCCGGCCGCATCCACGATCCCCGCGGAGACGAGCTCGGCCAGATCGCGAGCGGCTTCAATCGGATGCTCGACCAGCTGGACCGCCATATCGAGCAGGAATACAAAGCGGAAATCAGGCAGCGAAATACAGAGCTGTCCGCCCTGCAGGCGCGCATCAATCCTCATTTCCTCTCCAATACGCTGGAGGTCATCCGGATGAGAGCCGTCTCGCAAGGCGCCGACGACGCCGGGGAGATGATCTACAGCCTGTCCGTGCTGTTCCGCAGCATGGTAAGCAGCCAGAGCATCGTGCCGCTGCGGGAGGAGCTGGAGCTGGGAAGGCAGTACCTGGAGCTGTTCCGGATCCGCTACAAGGACCGGTTCGCCTACAGCATCGAGATGGCGGGAACGATCGGAGGACGCGGGGTCATCAAGCTCTCGCTGCAGCCGATCATCGAAAACTATATCGTGCATGGACTCGATCCGGACCGCAGCGACAACCGGTTTTCGATCCGGGCCGAGGCCGTTCGCGGCATGATCTCGATCACGCTGGAGGACAACGGCAGGGGCATGGACGACCAGCGGCTGGAGGAAGTGGAACGGAGCATGCGGATTCCGCTTCCGGACGAGGCTGAAGGCTCCTTCGGCCTGCACAGCGTCTCGGAGCGGCTTAGGCTCGTCTATGGGCCCGAAGCCGGCTTGTCGATCGCCAGCGAGGCTGGCCAAGGAACGACTGTCATCATCCGGTTTCCGGACGAACTCGAGGAGGAGAGAAGCTGATGTATCGGGTCATGCTCGTCGATGACGAGCCTTTTATTGTGGAAGGCCTGCAGGATGCGATCGACTGGTCCGCCTTCGATCTGGAAATCGCCGCGGTCGCAGGCAGCGGCAAGGCGGCGCTGGAGCAGCTGAAGAGGCAGCCCGTCGATCTGCTCGTCACGGATATTACGATGCCCGGCATGTCCGGACTGGAGCTGATCAGGGAAGCGCGGGGAATACTGCCGGGGCTGAAGGCGATCATCCTGAGCGGCTACAACGAATTCGACTATCTCAAGGAAGGCATGACGCTCGGCATCGAGAACTACCTGCTGAAGCCCGTCAACTTCAAGGAGCTGCGGGCGACGCTGGCTGCGACGGCAGCCAAGCTTGACGCGGAGGAGGAGCCTCCCGAGCTCGCCCTGTCCGAGGAGGAGCTCGGCATCCTGAAGGACCGCATCCTCTACCGCTGGATGCGCGGCGAGATCGATCCCTCCGA
>NZ_CBRA020000102.1:0-32036 GCF_000469945.2 Paenibacillus sp. P22
TGGGCCGATGGGGGCGCCGGCGTCATGGTCGCAAAGGGCTCGGCGCTACCGTCATCGCCGTCGACATGCTGGACGAGCGGCTGGAGGTCGCCAAGGAACTGGGTGCCGATTATGTCATTAACGGCAAGGAAGACGTGCTGGCCCGAGTGATGGAGATTACGGGAGGCCGCGGCGCCGATGCCGCGATCGACTGCTCCGGCAGCCCGCACGCGGAAAATACGGCACTGAACGCCCTGAGGCCGCACGGCCGCGCCGCGTTCATCGGCGAATGCCGCGAACTGACGATCCATCCAAGCAATCAGTTGATCCGCAAGCAGGTCACCGTTATGGGCTCCTGGTATTTTCCCATCTTCGAATATGACGAAATCACGAGGTTCATCATGGAGAAGGGCCTTCCGGTGGAGAAGCTCGTTTCCCACACGTTTCCGATCGGGGAAGCGGAGACCGCGTTCCGGATGTTCGACGAGCGCAAGACGGAGAAAGCGGTCTTTGTCTGGGACTGACGCGGGCGTACAAGAAGCAAGACTACCCTTCCGAGAGGACGTGTACCGATGAAAGGACTTTCGTTCAATACCTGGGTGTACAGCAGCTTCCCCGTATGGGTTCCGTCGTATCCACTCGAGGAGACGATCCGGCGCATAGCGGGCTTCGGCTATGATGCGATTGAGATCGGCTGCGCCAGCCCCCACGCCTGGCCCCCGCATCTCAACGCCGAACGCCGTCGGGACATCCTCGCCCTGCTGCGCAGAGAGAAGCTCGCCGTCTCGTCGATGCTTCCGGCGCCGGGCGGCGGACCGGGCAACAACCCGAGCTCGCCGGTAGCGGAGGAGCGCGCCTGGGTCGTGGAGCATTACAAGGACATTCTCCGGCTGGCCCACGATTGGGAGTGCCCGACCGTCATCTATCTGGCCGGCTGGGCCGTGTTCGGCACGTCGCAGACGGAGGCCTGGAATTATAGTCTCGAGGCGCTCGACAAGATTGCGCCGTATGCGAAGGAGCTCGGCATCACGCTCGTGATCGAGCCGACGCCGACGGACAGCAACCTGATCGAATCGGCCGACGACGCGATCCTGCTCGCCGAGCAGTCCGGCCACGACAACGTGAAGCTGATGTTCGATACGATTCACGCCCTGTACCGCAACGAGGTGCCGAGCGATTATGTATACCGGATGGGCGACAAGCTGCACCATGTCCACATCTCGGACAGCGACCGTCTGCCGCCCGGACACGGCCGCGGCGATTTTGAAGCGGTGCTGCAAGCGCTGAAGGACATCAATTACGGCGGTTACCTCGCCGCCGAGATCGGCTTCCACAGCCGCCAGTCCGAGCCGGATTGGTATGCCAAGGAGAATATTCGGTCGCTGAAGGCCATCATGGAGAAAATCGACTGGAAAATCGGATAAGGACAAATGGATGATTGCGAAAAAAATGAAATAAATCGAGACACGGGGAACATTTTATTCTCTTGGAGTCTTCGGCTAAAATCAAAAAAACGCGCCTGAACCATAGCGGTTTTGCGCGTTTTTGTCGGGACGGATACGAATACGGTGTCAGGACGGAATGTTCATAGCGGTCTGAATGTTTTTCAGATCGAGCTGAATTTGCTCTGAAATATGGTAGGGATGGTATAGGCCCCGCTGCATCATGTAGGTTGTTATCTTTTCATGGGAATCTATGGCTTCGTCGAGCTGTTTCATCAAAATCTGCTTGATTTCGGGGGTGGCACATTCGGTCACGGCCATGGCGTAGTTTCTGACTCCGCTCTTGGCGTTCATCAAACAGTCCATTGCAATCACGTCATCGGTCAGCGAATGAAGCCCTGTCATGTGTTCTAATATTGTGTTCATGTTTTTATCTCCTATAAGGTCGATTTAGACAGCACTCCACTGAGCTCCTGAAGCTGCTGCTGGGATAATTGTGCGTCTTGCTGCAAAATTTGCATGAGTTCCGGGTCGGTTACCAGAGCTTGAAAGGTTATGGTTTTGGTCATGCAGACCGTCTTGAACGCAGCCATTTCATGAACCTCCAGCATCTCATGCAAAGCGTAATTGGAATTCATTCGGATGGTCCTCCCTTGTATCTATCCATATTCAAGGCTTTAAGACGACTTTGATGCAGTTGTCCGTTTTCGTATCGAACACTTCATAGCCGCGCTTGGCCTCACTGAGCGGAATGACGTGCGTAATAATGTCTCCAGGGTCCACTTTGCCCGACGTAACCAACTCGTACATATACGGCATGTAGTGAATGACCGGAGCTTGTCCGGAACGGATATTCACGTTGCGCTCCATGATGTCGCCGAGCGGGAATCCGTTATAGCGTCCGCCGTATACCCCAGTGACTTGGATGGTCCCGCCTTTACGGACAGCCTGAGTCGCAATGATAAATGCGCTCATGGTGCCGCCTTGCAGTTTCAAACCGCTGGCCAGAAATTCGAGATCGCTCATCTTTCCGTCCATTCCTACCGCATCAATCACGACATCGGCGCCGCCTTTGGTCATTTCCTTGAGATTGTTGCCGATATTCTTATCCTGTTCGAAGTTTACGATTTCCACATTGTTTGTTCGCTTAGCATGCTGTAAGCGGTAATCGACATAGTCGACGGCTATGACCCGCTTTGCTCCTTTCAGCCAGCAGAATTTCTGGGCCAGAAGTCCGACCGGACCGCAGCCGAGCACGATGACCGTATCTCCATTCTTTACGCCGGCGTTATCTACGCTCCAGAATGCCGTCGTCATCGCATCGGCGATCAAGCTTAGCTTTTCGTCCGGTTGTTCGCAGTTTTCGGGAATCTTGAAGTGGGTAAAGTTTGCGAACGGGACTCGCAGATACTCGGCTTGCCCGCCAGGGTATCCGCCGGTTGTTCCGGAGTAGCCGAAAAATGCGCCCATATCCCCGTTTTCGTTTGAATTGTCACATTGGCTTTCCAGCTGATTTTTGCAAAAAAAGCATTCTCCGCATGCGATGTTGAACGGGATGATCACACGGTCGCCTTTTTTTACCTTTGTCACGCCTGGGCCTACCTCTTCTACGATCCCCATCGGTTCATGCCCGATGACGTAGTTCTCCTGAAGGTTAGGGATCATCCCGTGAATAAGGTGAAGGTCGGAACCGCAAATGGCGGAACTGGTGATCTTTACGATCATATCGTCCGGTTTCTCAATCTTCGGATCCGGCACCTCTTTGACCAAGACATTTTTAATCCCTTGATACGTTACCGCCTTCATGCTTTATGTCCTCCAATATGTTCATCTGGGGTCCGACCAAACATCCCTTTACGCGACGTATCCTCCGGGAACAAATTCATCTGCCCGATCATGACCGTATTTTTCGCCGAAAGCTGGTCGAGTTGGTACTGTTCGTTCAGCTCGTAAGGATGGAACCATTTTTTGCGAATCATGAGCTCCGTGATTTCTTGGTGCATAGCAATCCCCTGATTAAGATGATTGCGCAGCAGAGCTCTTACATCCGGAGAAGCCGTTTCCGTCAGGGCGATGGACAAATTTCGCACACCCTCCTTGGCACGAAGAAGGAAGTCCATTGCAAAAGTCATATCTGCCATTTCCGGCATATTTAATGAATTAATCGGGTCTAGATGATCAGTATTCATTTGCGTTCCCCTTTAATGTGTTATAGGTGTGGGGCTATTCGGAACTGGCGCTTGGAAAGGAGCTCTTGCGTAGATTGCTTGCAGCTCGGAGATTTGTTGTGTGGATTGAATGACGTCTTTCTGCATTAAAGCTTTCAGCTCTTGGTCAAAGACCAAGCCTTGCATAAGCTTTGACTTGGCGATGCAGAGCGTTTTAAAGTTTAAAGCTTCATGCAGTTCCATCGATTCGTGCGGCGCTAGCGTTGGCGTATTCATTGAGAATTTATCCCCTCCTTTTTTTCACTACGTTAGATTTTCCAATTCATCGGATCCTATTCTAAAAACGATTGCCGGAAATGTAGGGTCGGATAATTCCCATGCAGGCGTAAGAATATAAACAAAATTTCAACCGCATACTTAGTTCTGTTTAAGTGGCTGATCTTTGCTCAAGGAAGGAGGACTCACCTTGCCCAATGAAAAGAAAATGGCTCTAAGCACCGAAAACGCAAGAAAACCGGCAGAAGGCGCACTTGACTCGAGCGGCAATGCGCTGGAGCAGCATGCATCTAACGCGGTTTCTGAGGTGCAATCGGCTTTAAATCAGGCGATAAGCTCGATAAGTGAATCTAATGCGGCAACAAATTCACAAGCCCTGGAGACGGCCCGGCAGCAATTGACCCAAGCAGAGGAATTTTTAGATCAAGCGCAAACTTCGGCAAACGCATTGCGTCTGCCGGACCAACAATAAAAGGGTAGTTTTCTGAACTTACGCCGATAATTATAAGCAGACTGCGGAAATGGCCTCCTTTCAAGGAGACCTTTTGCACGTCGGCGGACGCGCTTGATTGGACGGACCCGCGCCGCGAATCTTGACAAGCGAGAGGGAGGCCCTTAAGGGGGCCTCCCTCTTTCTTCTGCTTAACCGAAGTTCTTCAGCACCACAGCGCGGCGCAAGCAGGAGCGCAGCAGGGCAAGCCGGGCGACGTCCCGGGGCATTTCCGTAAAAAATTTTATTACCCGGGCACTTGAAGCCCCTCATTCAGTCATATATAAGTGATAGCAGTTCGAACCTGTTGAGGAGGATTTTATTCATGACGTTGCCGAGTGAAAGGTATTTCGGAAAGCTTGAGGCGGTTTTTTTATTTTACGGAGCCATGCCTACAGGCGTTGCTGTTTCTGATACCGGACGAGTTTTTATTTGTTTTCCAAAATGGGGAGACGATGTTAAATTTACGGTGGCTGAAATCGTTTGCGGAACCTTGCAGCCTTATCCTAGTTTAGAAGCTAATTTGGCAAGCCAATCGACAATCACAACGTCCTTCATTAGTGTCCAAAGTGTCTTTGCGGATGGAAAGGGAACGCTTTGGGTACTGGATACGGGGGCTCCTAATTTTTCAGAACCCATCAAAGGGGGGGCGAAGTTAGTCGCTGTCGATTTAAATACAAATACCATAAGAAGCGTATTTACATTTACAGAGGATGTTGTCCTGCCAACCACTTATCTGAATGATATCCGATTTGATTTTCGTGTTGGGAAATCAGGTTATGCTTATATAACGGATTCGTCTACCCGAGGACCGGGGGCCATTATTGTCGTTGATTTAGAAACGGGTTATGCCTGGAGACGGTTGAACGGGGCAAATTCAACTTCGCCCGATCTCTTTTTTTTACCGAAAGTCGAAGGCGAAATCCTGATGAACCGCAACAAAGATGGATCTACTTCACCCTTTAGATTAGCCTCGGATGGTATAGCGATTTCCCCGGACGGCAAGATTTTGTATTTTTGTCCTCTCTCCAGTCGACAGTTGTACTCGATTTCAACGGAAGTCCTAAGAGACCGAACGATACCGGATATGAATGTACAGGATCACGTGAAGTATGGGGGAGAAAAAGGAGCTTCAGATGGAATGTTCACCGGTGCAAAAGGAACCCTTTATGTTGGAGATTATGAAAACAACAGTATTCGAAAGATATTGCCCAACGGCATCATGGAAACGATCGCACATGATCCGAGAATTTTATGGCCGGATACTTTTGCGATTGGTCCAGATCAATACTTATATTTCACCGTGAACCAATTGCATCGGCAGGCCAGATTTCATTATGGATATGACCTGCGGCAGAAGCCTTATAGCTTGCTCCGTATGAAAATAGACGAATCACCTGCTCCTGCCTTTTAATAAGGACTTCACTCTAGGAAGTTGACTCTATTTGCCTAGAAGGGTTTCTGCTTTCTACAGATCATACATCCAGAAGGTCCTACGGGAGCAGACCTATTCTTTTCCCGCCATGAAGGAACCGGAACGACTGCTGCTGAACGGTATTCACGATATTACAAGCTATAACAAAGCCATTTCTACTATCAAAGCAAAATAGATGCCGGGAACGGAGGTGCGCTTGCGCATCTCCGTTTTGATCTGTCCGCAAGCCCGAACGCCGGGGCTGCCTCTAAGGTTCCCATCATGAAAAAGTAAAAATATTTTCAAATCGGTCATTTCCAAGGCTTATTCCCTTCGGCGATCTTCGGTACGATTTGTACAGAGATCGATAATGATGAAGGGGTGCGAGCCATGAACAATACCATCCTGAAGACGGCCAGGAGCAAGCCGACGCCGCGCGTCCGTTCAGCCGCCCGGCGGAGGGAGACGCTCTCGGGCTACATCTTCATCGGACCGATGTTTCTGGGCTTGTTGATCCTGACGATCATCCCGACGCTCCTTACCTTTATTCTCAGCTTTTCGGATTGGAGCTTTATTTCCGGCGTCGACAAGCTCAAATTCACCGGCTTTAAAAACTTTTCCAGGCTGTTCGACGACGATGTCTTCCTCACCTCGCTCAAGAACAACCTCTGGCTGCTGCTCGTCGTCCCTATCCAGCTGATCATCTCTCTGGTCCTCGCGGTCATCATCGACAGGCTGGTCTACTGGAAGGGCCTCTTTAAAATCATCTTTTTCATGCCGTATATCTCCAGCATCGTGGCCGTCTCGATCTGCTTCCAGCTGCTCTTCCAGCCGTCCTACGGTCCGATCAATCAATTTCTGCGTTCCCTCGGCGTGAGCAGCCCGCCCACCTGGCTCGCGGATATCCGTTATGCCCTGCCGTCCGTCATGATCATCATGGTCTGGGTAGGAATCGGGTTTTGCCTGATCGTCTATATGGCCGCTCTGCAGTCCATCCCCAAGGATCTATACGAATCCGCGGACATCGACGGCGCGGGCGCGTGGACCCGGTTCAGCCGGATCACCTTACCCCTGGTGTCGCCTACGACGTTTTTCCTGCTCGTCACCGGGTTCATCAGCTCGTTCAAGGCGTTCGACATCATCAAGGTATTGACCGAAGGAAAACCGGCCTACTCCACTTCCGTCGTGACCTACTACCTCTATACGACGGCGTTCGAGAACCTCAAAACCGGTTATGCTTCCTCCATGGCGCTGATCTTGTTCGGCTTTGTCCTCTTGATTACGCTGTTCCAGCTGTACGGGCAAAAGAAATGGGTCAACTACTGATCGGGGTGACGACATATGGATAAACAGAAAAGAGGCGTCCGGACGGCCGCCACGATCGCAATGCTCATCATAGGCGCCGCCTTCATCACGCCGTTCCTGTGGATGATTTCGGCTTCGTTCAAGCCCGAGATCGATGTGTTCAATTATCCGATCGAATGGATTCCGAAGCATTGGAACCTCTATGACAATTACCGCGAGGTGTGGTTCGGCGAGCATCCCTTCGGCACCTATTATTGGAATACAATCAAGGTAAGCGCGCTTACGACGGTCGTATCCGTCCTGGTGTCGAGCATGGCCGCCTATGGATTCGCGCATGTGGACTTCAAGGGCAGGAACGTCATGTTTCTCGTCGTGCTGATGACGTTCATGGTGCCGAGCTATTCCATCATCGTGCCGCAGTTCCTCCTCTTCAGATGGCTGCATCTGTTCGACAGCCACCTTGGCCTGATCGTGATCGGCTCCTTCAGCGCCTTGGGCACCTTCATGCTCCGCCAGTTCTTTCTCGGCATTCACAGGGATTACCTGGAGGCGGCCAAGCTGGACGGCGCCGGGCATGCCCGCATCTTCCTGCAGATCACGCTGCCGCTGGTGAAGCCCGCGCTGGCCACTTACGGCATCCTGCGGTTCATCTGGACCTGGAACGACTATGCCAATCCGCTCATCTTCCTGCGCAGCGACCGTCTCTCGACGATTCAGCTCGGCATCCAGAAATTCGCTTCGGAGAGCGGAGTCTACTATTCTCTCATCATGGCAGGGACCGTATCGGCCATCCTGCCGCTTATCGTCATCTTCGTCATCGGGCAAAAGCAGGTCATCGAAGGCATCGCGATGGGCGGCGTAAAAGGGTAAAAATAATTCCGGATCAGTCAAAATAGTAGCTCTGATCACGCTCTGGACTATGGTAAGTTTTGATTGTCAAAAAAGAGATGCACCTAAACCGGGAGGTTGAAAAATGAAAAAGAAATGGTTGTCGGCCGCTGCGGCCGCGCTGCTGGCGACAGGCCTGCTGTCCGGCTGCGGCGACGGATCTGCGAACGACGCAGCTTCGCCCAAGCAGGCTGGCGGCGCGAGTCCGAGCGCCACCGCTCCTGCCGTAAAGGAGCCCGTCTCCATCAAATTCCTGGGCTGGGAAAAGGCATCCGTCTATCAGCCCGCCATCGACGCCTTCCAGCAAGCGAATCCCGATATCAAAGTCGACTATGTTCCGCTCGTCGAGAACGATTCGAACGAAACGATCAAGAAGATCGATCTGATGTACGCTTCGGACGACGATTTTGACGTCTTTACGCTGAACTCTGCCCCGGCCTTCGCCCAGCGCGCCGCGAGCGGGATGCTGGAGCCGATGGACGGCTATCTGGCCAAGGAAGGCGTCAAGTACGAGGACGAGTACAAGGCGGAGCAGCAAAAGCTGGACGGCAAGCGTTATTCCCTTCCGGGAAAGTTCGGGCCGTGGATGATTCTTCTGAACAAGGAGCTGCTGGACGCGGCGAACCTCGAGGTGCCGAAGAGCTGGACCTGGGATGAATTCCGGGACTACGCCAAGAAGCTGACCAAGGGCGAAGGGGCGAGCAAGACCTACGGCGCGCATTTCCATGAATGGAAGGACTACTTCCTGCTGAAGCTCTATAGCGCATCGACGGATCAAGGCATCATGAAGGACGACGGCCAGACGCTCAATGCCGACAACCCGCTGATGAAGCAGTCGCTCGAGCTGCGCTACGAGATGGAGAAGACGGATAAATCAGCGACGCCTTATCAGGACGTCATTACGCAGAAGATTCCTTACCGCAATCAGTTTTTCCAGCAAAAAGCCGCCATGCTCCCGACCGGACCGTGGATGGTAGCCGAGGCCGGCGGCACCGACAAGATTCCGGCGACATTCGTATCGGCATTCGCGCCTTGGCCGACCAACGCGGCCGGAGACGACGTCTACTCGTTCGGCGGCGCCGATCCGCTCGTCATCTCCTCCCATTCCAAGCACAAGGAAGAATCCTATCGCTTCCTGCGCTATCTGTCGACCGAAGGAATGGCGCTGACCCACCAGTTCTCGGCTTGGAAGAAGGCCGACATCAATCAGGAGGTCGACCGGATCGTGAGCGCGACGCAGTCGCCGGACAAAATCGACAAGGCATCGCTGATCAACGTCCTGAGCGTGACGAAGCTGCCGATCCCGCCGATTACGGTGTCCTACGCAGGCGATCTGGAGAAGGCTTATATCGCGGAAGCGGACACGTACATGCTCGGCAATAATGACATCGATAAGACGATGGCCTCCATCAAGGCGAGCCTGCAAAAAATTATAGATGCAAACAAGTAGCTCCAAAATTATAATGGGGGGGAGGATGCTCTTGCGGCATCCCCTTTTCCATCTTAAAAAACGTCCGGCCTGAACGGCGGAACGATGAACTTATTCCGGAACGCGGACGGGAGGCAGGGGCCATGCGCATGCCGTTGATAAGCTGGAGGCAGAAGCTGATCGTAATGTCCCTGCTCTGCCTTGTCGTGCCGTCCGTCATCACCCTTATCCTGCTTGGGCTGTATGCGAAAAACGAGCTGAAGGCCAAAGCGGTCGAGAAGGCGGAGCAGTCGCTGGAAGTGGCCGAGCTGTATACGTCCAATATCATGCAGGATATGGTAAACGCTTTCAATTCCATCCAATACGACAGCGAGACGATAACGGATATGCGCATCGCCTGGAACAAATACAAGCAGGACGGGACGGGGAAGGTCGATTTCTTCTCGTTCCGGCATCTCTCGGAGAAGCTGGACCGGATCACCTTTTTCGGCGGAGAGACCTATGTGACCATTCTGCTGCCCAATGGCCTGTACTTCACGAATTATTCGACCTACAACAACAGCCTGAACTTCATGTACAAGGAGAAGTGGCTCGAGGAGATGGCCGCCGAGCCGGGCAACACGACTACATGGCTGGGCACGCAAAACAACTACATCCGGTCGGAAGCCGACAAATATCCCCATGTGGTCACGATCATCCGCAAGTTCCAGCTGTACAACAACGGCGTGAGCGCCTATATCATCCTGAGCAAGCCCGAAGGCCAGTTCCGGCAAATATTCGCTCGTTACGAAGGCGATCCGGTGTTGATGCTGCTGGATAAAAACGGCGTGATCGTCTCTCATACCGACCCGTCGCAGATCGGGTCCAGAGCTCCAGTGCCAGCCCCGCCGCAGGGACAGAACGGCCGCTCCGAATGGAACGGAGCCGATTATTTGACGGTAAGCCACTCGCTGCCCTTTGCCGGATGGAGCCTGCTCAGCCTCACTCCATACGAAAAAGTCACGAGCGGGATCGGCAGCGTGTTCAACCGGACGTTCGTGCTGCAGCTTGCTTTCTTCCTGCTGTTCGCCCTTTTGCTGCTCTATTTTCTCAACCAATGGACGAAGCCCGTCATCCGGCTCGCGCGGACGGCCTCCAAAGTCGAGAAAGGTTTTCTGGACGAGCGCTCGGGCGTCAGAGGACGGCATGAGGTCGGATTTCTGGGGCTTGCCTTCGACCGCATGCTGGACCGCATCTCGGACATGATCGTGCAGATCGAGGAGGAGCAGACCCGCAAGCGGATGGCCGAGCTCGAGCTTCTGCAGGCGCAGATCAACCCCCATTTCCTGTTCAATACGCTCAACTCCATCCGCATGCAGGTCATTCTGAAGGGCGAAGAGGAAATCGGGGGCATTATCGGCTCTCTGTCCACGCTGCTGCGCATGACGATCAACCGCAACAACGAGTTCATTCCGCTGCACGAAGAGGTCGCTACCGTCGGGCATTACATGCAGCTGATGAACTTCCGGCATCATGAGCAGGCGGAGCTTACCGTCAATCTGGCCTCGGACACGCTGCTGGCGTCGATTCCGCGGTTCACGCTGCAGCCGCTTGTGGAGAACGCTTACCTCCATGGCCTGCGCCAAAAGAGCGGAGAAATCGCCATTACTTCCTGGAAGCGGCAGGCGACGCTCTTTATTCAAATCCACGACGACGGCATCGGCATGGCCGAAGAGGCGCTGGAGCGGTTCCGCAGCGGCGCCCCGATGTCCGGCATCGGCCTTAGGAACGTAAAGGAGCGGCTGCAGATCATGTATGGAATCCGGTTCGAGATGGAGATGACGAGCGAGCCTGGAGCGGGCTTGAGGATCATTCTTAAAATTCCGCTGCAGAGCAGGGAGGAGCTCCTTCATGCATAAAGCCATTCTCGTGGACGACGATGTGGCGGTGCTGGCCTTTCTCAAGCAGCTCGTGCCTTGGGAGGATTTCGGCTTTGAGCTGGCGGGGACCTATACGAACGCGCTGGATGCTCTTGAAGCATGCCGAGGGGGATACCCCGACCTGATTCTGACCGATATCGGCATGCCGGAGCTCGACGGACTCAGCTTGATCCGGAGGCTGCAGTCCGAGGGGGCCAAGAGCCGGTTCGTCATTCTGTCCTGCCACGATGAATTCCACTATGCCCAGCAAGCCGTTCAGCTTGGCGTTCAGGACTACATGCTCAAGGAGTCGCTGACCCGTCAGGGCATCGCGGAAATGATCCGCAAGGCACAGGTCAAGATCGAAGAGGACAAGAGCCTGAAGATCAAGGTGGACCGGCTCAGCGTCCAGGCGAGCAAGAGCAAGGCGGCAGCCAGGGAGCAGTGGCTGAGAGAGGTGCTCTCATCGGCCTATGCCGATCCTTCGACTTTGCTGGAACAGCTCCGGGAGCATGGCCTGCCCGCCCGCCTGGGACATTTCATTCCGCTGCTGTTCCGCTCCCACCGGCATCAGGAGGCGATCCGGCGCTACCGGCAGGAGGATGCCGTCAGGTTCATCGTGGAGAACGCAGCCGAGGAGCTGCTGCGGGACGAGCCGGACATGCTGTTCATGGGGCATGCGGGAAGCGCGTTTTTCGTGCTCTACGGATACAGGAAAGACTTGGCGCGCAATCCCTACGAGCATGCCGCCTCCGCTGCGGGGAAGCTGCAGCGGGCGTTCGCCGGCGTGCTGAAGCTGGAGTATTCCGTTGCGATCGGAGAGGAAGCCTCGACGGGAGCAAGCCTCAGGCGGCAGCTGATAGAGCTGCAGGAAGCCGGAGAGCGGCTGTTTTACTCCGAAGGGCCGGTCGCGGTCAAGAAGGCCGAGCTGCAGCGGGAATGGAATCGGGAAGATCCCTTCGCCTATCATTTCCACTACGCGGAGCGCTTCGGCCGCTTGCTGCTGGAGACGAGCGACGAAGTCGGCCCGGCCGTGGAGGCGTTCATCGGCTTGGTGGCGGAACGCCGGTTCCAGCCTGCGGCCGTCAAGCAGCTGGCCTGGAAGCTTGCCCTCGACCTGCTGCTCAAGCTGCGGCTCGGCATGGCGTACGACAAGGAGAGGGTGCAGCAGGAGATCGGATGCATGACGCATGTCAGCGAGCTTAGGGAGTGGCTGGCCAGGTTTTTGGCGGAAGCCGTCGCCCAGGCCGGACGAATCGCCAGCAGCAGCAAAAAGACCGAGATCGTGGATGCGCAAAACTACGTCAGGCTGCACCTGAGCCGGAAGATTTCGCTTGAAGAGACGGCGGATTACCTGCATCTGAATCCCAGTTATTTCAGCCGCCTCTTCAAGAAAGAGACCGGAGAAAACTTCATCGAGTTCGTGAACCGGATGAAGATGGAGCGGGCGATGGCCCTCATCAGCGATTCCCGAAAATCGGTGGAAGAGGCGGCATTTTCGCTCGGATACGACAATAAGAGCTACTTCATCAAGCTGTTCAAGCAGCATCATGGAATCGCGCCCAGCCGAATCGTCTGATGGCCGTTCGCCTATGGCGAAGCTGCCGGCCGATGCCGGAGCCGGGAAGGTCATAAGGAGAGGAGCCGCGGAGCATGCTCGCCCGGCTTGCAGCTCAAGCCTGCTGCCGGCGGCAGGGCGTCTGAAGGTGGCGGGGAAGCCGCCTCGTAAAAACAATACCCCAGGACCAAAGGGTCCTGGGGTATTGATCATGGTCCGTCAATTCAATCTCTTGGATAGTCCACGGACATGATATCCATGAACGGAATTTTGACCATATCCTGCGCCTGCTGGACATGAACCTTGCCCGTGCGGGAATCCATGACCACGATCTGCCCTCGCACGAACTCCTCCCGGCCCCAGACCGTCAGAACGACTTCCGAATTCTCCTGATACGCTTCGGTTATTTGGTTCCCTATTTCCTCCAGGACGAACTCATCTCTCGTGGGACGCTTGGGGACCTTTGCCTTTGCCATGTTCACAACCTCCTGTTGCCAATTGCCGTTCAAATTCCATGCGGCCAGCTTCTTATAAGGCTCATAGCCGCACCGAGAGGTACAAGCACCGTGTATCCAAACCTCGTTTTAAAGTGCAAATTCCACTTGTCGTTTCTAGGAATGATAGATGCACCCTATTTATTTATGAACACGGACCATGGATATCTTCACTAGTTTCCCAATAAACAAGGCGCCGAGTCGTTTTTTTCTATAGAGGGTTAGTATAGCATACTTCAAATCAACCTGGACGGTCATCATAAAATCATACGAAATGGTTGCCAAATTGCAACCTTCCGGACGCTCCGACTCGTTTCCTTGAGTAGAAAGGGGAGGCTGCCGTGAACATGCATATCCGGACGCACAGATTGGAGGAAGCGCGGTGAAACGTTCTTTCCTGCTGCTGGCGCTTGTATGTACACTGTGCGGATGTGAGAGCAGCGACGAAGGAAACACTCCTGCCGCCGTGGAAGATAGCAACGCGAAAGGTGCTATAAACACAGCAGCTCTGCCCGTCACGAAAGAACAGGGCTCGACAGATCCCCCCGGCTTTTCCGTCGAGGTTGAAGGCGATCGGGCTGGTTCGGATTTTGAAACGGCTTATGAAATGTGCGCAAAAGCTTTGGCTGACTATTACAAGGCGATCTGGAACGGCTCGGAGATCGATTTGGATGCTTATATCGAGAACAAAAACCTTAACCATTATATGAAAAAAAAAAGATTGCAGCCCAGTATGATCTGTTTCTCAAGAACAATCTTGTGGATAACCTGGTGACCGATGTTGATATTGGCGTTAGTAAAGCAGAGCACGCCGGAGGAGACAGGAGCTACGTCTATTTGAAATTAGATGTGCGCGTTCAAAAGGAAGTGGGCAGCTATGCTGAACCTACCGAGTTTCTTGTCCATCGTTCAAATGGAAAGGCAGTTATTGCGGATTGGTATGCGAGCGGAAAGGACAGCTACGATTCCATCGTTCGCGGGGATAGTCAGACGATCGACAATCCTGATATCTGGAATGACAGCGAATGGATAGAGAAAGTAGCTCTTATAACGGATTGAGCTGCACATGCCAGATACGGTTGCGGCTCTTGTCCGATGCGGTCAGCGGCCAATCAAGGCCGAACCAGGACTTATCCACAATTGCAGATGAGTTATTATCCACAAGCTGTGGGTAACAACTCGGCAGGAACCTTTTTCCAGTTGTTCCGTCTGTAAGATTGTCCCGCTCTCGATCAATTGATTATAAAAGGATGGATGGAAAAATGAAGAAAATCATTCCCGGCCTCTTTCTTGCAGCAGCCGTGCTCGTCTCGCCGCCTGCCGCCCATGCGGCAAGCAGCCACATCCAAGTTGATGGGGCAGCTGTCGCTTCGGATGTAAAGCCTGAAATGAAGAACAATCGCACCATGGTGCCTTTGCGTGTAATCAGCGAGAATTTGGGAGCTGCGGTCGATTGGTCCCATTCGGAAGTGACGCTGACGAAGAACAAGATGAAAGTGATTCTAAAGGCCAATAGTGCGACTGCGGTAAAAAATGGCGAAGAAGTTCAGTTGGACTCCAAGCCGTACGTCAAAAACAATCGGGTTCTCGTTCCGCTGCGATTTATTGCCGAAACCTTTGGCTGCACGGTCGGTTACAGCAATTCCACGGTAACGGTCGATTCTCCGCCGCTGGTCATTAATGATATCGCAATAAAGACCCTTCAAACCGAATACCATATGACCATGGGCGGCGTCGTCGAGCAGATCAATGGAAATTCCTATATCGATTCGGTCTACAAGCTCATGGATAGCGGCAAAGGCCAGAAGGTCGATGCGCCTGCCAGCTTCGCGTGGAGGGCCAACATCGATGTGCCCGGGTCCTATTATAAAAATAAGCAATATGACTTCCTGGACAGCAAGGGAAGCAGCGTGAAGCGTTATGATGTTTATACTTTGGTCGAGGCTTTCCCGGCTGAGGATCTGAAAGGATTTGCAAAGGTCCTCATTCATGACGCCAAGAGCGACCAATGGTATTTGTTCAGCGAGACAGCAGTAAATTCCCTGGCGAAGCTGACGGACTCAGCCTCCTCGAACGGTTATTCGAAGGTAATCAGCAACACGGTTGTTTAAGCCGCGGCAGCCGACAGTGCTTGCAAACTGATCAGCACCTGACAGGCTTTGCTCCTCGGAGAGCTTGTCCTTCAGCTTAATAGGCTATCCAAAGCCGCATCTCTCCCGAAGTGGAGGGAGCGGCTTTTTTTTTGGTTCTATATTATTCAATTCGAGCAGGAAGACGGCAAGAAACGATAGAGAAGCTGACGCGCTCTTCACGAAAGCCGGTTTTCAACCGATAAATACAATCTAGATTTATTGATATTTTAGTAGGCGGATGGAGGCATATGTGGATGCGGAGGGTTGCCGGCATCATCTTCCTCGTGGTGTCGCTAAGCATCTGGATACCGCTCGGCATCAGCTCGGAGCGAGGTTCGGAACCGAATCGGCTGCGGGCGGAAAAAGGCGTGCTCGATCTTGCCGGCTGGGACGGCTCCGGCCGGATCGCGCTGAACGGCGAATGGGAATTTTATTGGAATGAGCTGCTTGCGCCGGGAGAGGCCTCCCGGCAGGGAGAGCCGGCCTGGATGGAGGTGCCGGGCGCATGGAACGACAGACAGGCAAGCGGGGATGAAATGCCTGCCTACGGCGCGGCGACATACCGGCTCAGGCTTCTCCATGTGCCGGAGTCCGGCGTTTATGCAATCAAAAAGACGAATATCCGCTTTGCCAGCGAGATTTACATCAATGGAAAAAAAAGTGCTGATCGACGGCGTGCCCGCTCTGAGCGAGGACGCGTATGTGCCGGGCAACTCTCCCAGGATTGCTGCTTTTGAGCTGGAGCGCGGAGAGGCGGAGATTGTCGTGCATGCATCCAATTACGACTATCTCGATTCCGGCATCCCGATGCCGATCTACTTCGGCAAGCAGGAGGCCGTCCGCGCCGCCCATGAACGCAGCCTGCTCGGAGAATCGACCATGGCCGTTGTGCTCACGGTCGTCGGCCTTATTCACCTCGTGCTGTTCGCGGCTGTGTGGCTCTACGGGCAGCGGGATTATCCTCTGCTGCTGTTCGGCCTCACCTGCTTCGGCTTGGCCGTATTCAACGGCCTGCTGGGAGAAAGGCCGCTGACCCTGCTGCTGGACGGGCTGTCCTTTCAAACGTTATATACAATCAAGGATATGAGCTCTCTAGCCGGCTTCATCGTCTCCGTCTATCTGCTTCGGCTATTGCAGGGAGACCGCCCCAACCGATGGCTGCGGCTGTTCGTGCTGGCGCTGCTGGTCAGTCTGCTTTTGTTTCCGTTTCTGGACATCCGGGAGTACCTGTTGATTTATCAGCTCATCATTTTCGCTGAGCAGCTGCTGATGGTTTGGCTGTTCTGGAGCGCTGCGGCTCATTATGCGCGCGCAAGCCGGGCCAAGCGGTACGAGGCGCTGCTGCTGCTGCTGGCTGTGCTGCTGCTGATTCTGTACTCCATCTGCTGCTGGCTGTTCGGCTTGTCGCTGCTCAACTCGTTGCTGCTGACCCAGATCTACGTCGTTTTGTTCAGCCTGGTCGTCTTTCTGATCATTGTCTACCGCTTCTACTCGGCATTCCGCGAGATGGATCATATGCACCGCAAGCTGCTGCGGCTGGATCGCCAAAAGGACGAATTCCTCTCGTCGACGACCTATCAGCTGAGGGCGCCGCTGCAGGATATCGTCCACCTGGCCGACAGCGTAGCCAAGAGCACGGCCATCCCGCCGGGCTCCGGTCCCGCGCGCAGCCTCGAGCTGATTGCCGGTACGGGGCGCAAGCTCGGGTACCTCGTCCAGGATCTGCATGATTTCTCCCGGCTGAAGCATGAGGACATCCAGCCGGAGCTGCGCAACCTCGATTTGAGGTCCGCAGTCGAATCGGTGCTTGGGCTGCACCGGTCCCTGCTGGGACGCCGGCCGGTTCTGCTGCTGAATGGGGTAAAGGAAAATATGGCGGCAGTCTATGCGGACGAGGACCGGCTGGTGCAGATTCTTCATCGTCTGGTCGGACAAGCCGCGTTTCGGGCGGAAGAGGGCAGAATCGAGATCGATGCCGAGGAGCAGGGAGGCTTTGCAGTCGTGACGATCCGTTTCATCGGGAAAAGAAAGCCGATGCACTCGGATGAGCGATTCATCGCCGATCCTCCCCTGTCCGGCGAGGACTCCGCCGATCTGGCGCTGCTGATCTCCCGCCGGCTGATCGAGCTGCAGGGTGGCCGGGTGCTGCAGCCGGCGCCGGGAGAGGCGGAGCTGCCGTTCCGATTCGCCCTGCTGCTGGAGGCCGAGCATGGCGGCAAGCCGGCCCGGAGGGGAACGGGAGCGAAGGAGCCGGCTGCCGCCGCCCATTTCCTCCAGGCCGCCCGCGACGGCAGGCAGCGTCCGGCCGTGCTTGTGGCCGATCCCGACACCGCCAGCCTGCACGCGATTTCCCAGCTGCTGGAGCAGGAAGGGCTCCGGGTCGAGGCTGTCCATTCGGCGAAGCAGATGCGGGAGGCGCTCGGCAAGGAACGGGAGTTATGCCTCGTGCTGCTGGGCGTATCGCTCACGGACGGCAGCGGCTACGAAGCCCTTCAGGAAGCGAGGGAGCGCTTCTCGCCTTCCGAGCTTCCCGTGCTGATGCTGACCGGCCGGCGCCGGGAGGAGGACCGCAAGCTGGCCCTCGATCTCGGCGCGAACGATTACGTCGCCAAGCCCTTCGAGGCGGAGGAGCTGCTCGCCAGGGTGCGCAGCCTCGTCAAGCTGCGGCAGTCGGTCAAGGAAGCGAGGGAGCGGGAGATCGCCTTCCTGCGCTCCCAGATCAATCCGCATTTCCTGTACAACGCGCTCGGCGCCATCGCAGAGCTGTGCGTCGAAGATCCGGCGAAGGCGGAGAAGCTGACGATGGATCTATCGGGATATCTGCGCGGCAGCTTCGACTTCCGGGAGCTGGACTCCTTGTCTTCGCTCGGAGCGGAGATGAAGCTGATCGAGGCGTATGCCGAAATCGAGAAAGCCCGCTTCGGCTCCCGGCTGAAGGTAAGCCTCCGCTGCGACGCCGATCCGGGCCTGCGCTTCCCTCCTCTGCTGCTTCAGCCGCTCGTGGAGAACGCCATCCGCCACGGCCTTCTCTCCAGGGGGCGGGGCGGAGAGGTCAAGGTCACGATCTCCGAGCGGGAGGGCTTCCTGCATGCGGCGGTGGAGGATGACGGCGCCGGATTCGATGCGGAGGCGATGTATGTTCGGCTGCAGCAGCCGGAGCGCATCGGCGGAGTCGGGCTTTGGAACGTCAGCGAGCGGCTGCGGCTGCTGTACGGGGAGAAGCTGGACCTGACAAGCCGGGCGGGGCAAGGCTCGAGGCTGGCCTTCCGGGTTCCGGTCGCGGCCAGGTCCGCACGCGGTTATGACAAAGGAGGATGAGCGATGCTGCAAGCGATTATCGTGGATGACGAGGAGCTGTCGGTTCGCCGGCTGTCGCGAATTGCTGGCGAGATCGGCGGCGTGGAGATCCGCCGCAGCTTCTTCAGTCCGGCGGAAGCCTGCGAGTTCATCCGCAGCCATCCCGTCGACGTCGCCTTTCTCGACATCAACATGCCCGAGATCGACGGGATGGAGCTTGGAGCCCGGCTGAAGCAGCTGCAGCAGTCGCTTGAGGTCGTCTTCGTAACCGGCTACGACCGGTACGCGGTCGATGCCTTCGAGCAGGACGCGGCGGACTATGTCCTCAAGCCGGTCAACGCGGAGCGGCTGGCCAAGACGCTCGAACGTCTCCAGAAGCGCCTTAAGCCGTCTCGGGAGCCGCTTGCGCAGCCGAAGCTCGGCGTCCGCCTGTTCGGCGGCATCCGCTTTTTCCGCTGCGACGGTACGGGCGGCGCGGAAGCGCCGATCAAGCTGCGCAGCCCCAAGACCGAGGAGCTGTTCGTCTACCTGCTTTGCAAAGGGACCGTCAGCCGGGAGGAAGTCGCCGATACGCTGTGGCGAGGGCTCGACCCGGACAAAGCCGCCAAAAACATCAACTCCACGCTCTATTATATCCGCCGGCCGCTCGCAGACGCCGGCCTGGAATCGCTGCTGCAGGCCGGACGCTACGATATCCGCATCGACGCCTCGCAGGTGGATTGCGATCTGTACGAGTACGAACGCATCGTCCAGCGGATCCGTGCGGAGCCGTCGCCGGATCTGCTGCGCTTCGACCAGGCGGAGGCCGCGGCGCAAGGCTCGTTCCTGACCGGCAAGCTGTACGAATGGGCGGGCGAGCTGTCGCGGCGCCTGGAGCGGGAGCGGATGGAGCTGATGGAAGGGAAGGCGAGATTGCTGCTGCGGGACAGCAAGCCTCAGGCCGCCTTTCCGCTGTTACAGCGAATGATCGAGCTCGATCCGCTGCGGGAGGATATCCACGTGGAGCTGATCCGCCTCTACATCCGCCTCGGCCGCACCCATGACGCGGCCAGGCAGTACCGGGAGCTGGAGGAGAGGCTCGCCCGCGATCTCGGCGCGGCTCCTTCCCGTTCGTTCGCGTCGCTCATGAACGCCGCTCATTTTTAATTTCATCGATAAGCCAGGACTTTAGAACTAAAGTCCTGGCTTTTTTTGTGTTTTCTATCGCTTGTTTATTTTTCGTTTATTCCTTTTTCCTAGAATGGACTCGGATTGTGTCGAAATTAGAGTGGGTCTGAAGTCAGTCTTCGACAAGGGGATAAGGGGGGCACTGAGGTGCATCTGCGCAAAATTGGCAAACGAGGGTTCAAACTGCTTCTGGCGGCGAGCCTGCTCGTCGGAGCCGCGGCAGGAGGCTGGGCTGCGCCGGCCGAGGCGGCTGCGGCCGATCTGGAGGTTACACAAAAATTCGGCAACCGCATCGGCAATCTCAGCTATGAGGCTCAGAATGCGTTCGGCAATTTCTACAACAGCATGGAGCAGGGCTTCTATATGCAGCATGATCCGGACACGTCGGCGGACTGGGGCGCCGGCGATGTATTCACGGATGAATCCGGAGCGACCTACACGCTGCGCGTCGGCGAAAATCCGCTGCTCTCGGCAATGGCGCTGAGCGGCCACGCTTCGATGAAGATCGGCTTCGGAACGCTCCGCAAAAACTACGGGGTGTTTTCCGGATCGGAAAACTCCAGCATCGAAGTCAAGGTCAACGGCCAGGAAATCATGTATTACAACACGAACAGCACGAGCGGCAGCACGCAGATCTACAACAAATCGGTTGAACGCCTGCTGACGCCGGGCGCCGTCATCACGATCCGCATCTTCGGCCAGGACGACGACGACGGCCCGACGGGCGTGCGCGGCCTGTACATCAAGTTCGAGGACAAGGAGCGTCCCGTGCTGGAGGGCTACACGTTCACCGGCAACGGCGCTACCCGGGAGAACGAAGAGATTCATCAAACCGAGCTTTATGTGAAAAAGAACGAGTTCGTCGACCTCGCCTACAACTTCAGCGAGCCGGTCCGGCCGACCTCGGTGACGGCAAGCTTTTCCGATTATTTCCTAAGGCATCCGCTGTTCGTCAATCCCGACGGCACCGGGCTGCCGGCGGCCGGCCAGCCGCAGTACCTGCAAAACACGACGTACAGCGCGGCCAATCTCGGCACGTACCATGACAAGATCGCCTACCGGTACGCCGCTTCGGCCTATCACAACAGCGGCAACCTGCCGCTGGAGCCGAAGGTCGACGGAAGCACGCTGAACGCCGCTCCGATGGATCTGTCGCTCAAGGAGAAGCTGGAGCAGGCCGTGCTGGCGGACGCCGCGGGCAACGTCGCAACGATGCGCTTCCCGAACAAGGCCAGCGCGGCCAGCCTGCCGAAGGTGCAAGGGCATACGCTGGATCCGTTCGACTACAAGGCCGGCGGCTACCGGGTCATCGTGGATGCGGTCCGGCCGAAGTACAGCAAGTCCGGCAACGGCATCCAGCCGGAGATTCTCACCGGCACGACGCTGAACAAAGGCGACGTCATCGACTTCAGCGTGCAGCTCACGGAGCCGGGCATCGTGAACCGGATCTGGGAAGGCCAGGAGGCGGGCACGTACCTGCTGTTCAACAACGGCATGAAGGCCTACTACGTCTCCGGCTACAGCAAGAGCGTCTGGAAATTCCGCGCCGTCATCGGCGACTCCGTCGATCTGGAGACGCCGCTGCTGAAGGTGATCGCGCTGTCCCACGACAACAAGACGCCGTCTCTGTCCGACCTGTCGGTCATCCAGGACTATGCGGGCAATCTGCTCATCCAGCCGGCGAACTACGACGGCGTGTTCGAGAATGCGCCGATGGACGTGGAGCCGTCGCTCGTGAACTCCAAGATCGACTGGGCGAACCTGTTCATCGACAACACGAAGCCGCTTATCGGCTACCGCTACGAGGCGGGAGGCGCGACGGGCACGGCCTATGCCAAGGAGGGCAAGGTGACGATCGACGCCAACGATCCGTCCCTGCTCGTGCCGGCGCTCGATCCGGTCGTCCAAGACCGGGGAGCGGAGCGTCCGAGCCGCGGCATCTACCGCCCGAGCAATATGACGGGAGAGGCGGCGCCGTCGATCGGCCTCGTGTATTATGCCTGGAGCCAGTCCCCGGCCGATCCGCTGGCGGGCAAGGAGGCCGACCACTATGCGGCCGTGAAGCGCTATTCCCTTTCGGCGAAGCAGCCGTCGGAGGAGCTGTATCCGGAGATGACCGGGCTTAAGCTCTCGGCTGCCAACAACAAGACGAACGTCATCTCCCCGCCTCCCGAGGCGCTGCTGCCCGAAAACAGCGGCAAATGGTACCTCCATACGTGGACGGCGGACATGACCTGGGATACCGCGCGCGAGCTGATGCAATACGAAAAGATGAAGGACTACGTCCTCAAGCATGCCGAGCAGTATGAGGCCTGGAAGGCGGAGGCGCCCGGCTCGGAGGCGGACAAAACCTTCTACGCCGACAACAAGGCGCTGGCGGCCGTCGGCCAGTACGGCGACAGCAACGAATGGAAGCTGGAAGACTTCAAAAACGACGATTCCAACTGGACGCATGAGGTCGGCGTACTGCGCCTCGACAACCTGCAGCCGCAGCTGAAGCCGGCTGTCGTCTCCGCCGACGGCACGGCGGACGTGACCGTGCAGGCGCTCGTGGAGGAGCCGCACAGCGGCATCCGCAGCATCGGCTACCAATGGGTCAAGGACGGCTTCCAGCCGCAGGAGCTGGAGTGGAAGCCGGCAGCGACGGTGGCCGGCGCGGTATACGGAGACGAGGCGCCGTCCTACACGGTGACGCAGTCGACCTATACCGACGTGTTCGAGGACGGAGCGTACTGGCTCTACCTCAAGGCCGAGGATCAGGCCGGCAACCTCATCGTCGGCACGCCGCAGAGCGCGCCGGTCACCGTCAGCTCGGAGCAGGCGCTGCCGACGCGGTTCCTGCCGGAGCCGAACGCGGCCTATACGCGCAGCTCCGAGGTGAGGTTCTGGATCGGCCAAGCGGTGCCGGACTACGTCGGCTACGCCTGGTCGGACAGCCCGCTGCGGCCGTCCGACGGCGGCTTCGCGGCGCTGGAGCCGGAAGCCGCGGCCGAGGAGGGCTGGACGGGGTACACGATTCCGGACGAGGAGATTAGCGGCGTCCGCTACGCGCATGTGAAGGCGGTGATCGGGGACCGCACGCAGTATTACTCCAGGGCGTACTATTTCGACAATGAACCGCCGCAGATCGGCTTCGGCCTGGAAAGCCTGAGCTACCCGCTGCCGAAGCAGAGCGTACTCGTGACGCTTGCCGAGCTGTACAGCAAGAGCGGCCTGACCGCCTCGTACCAGTGGGTGCGGGAGGGAGATCCGGAGCCTTCGGTGAGCTCCGGAGGCTGGGTGCCTTTTGGGAACAGCCGCGTCGCGGAGCTGGAGGGGACAAAAGTCCTCGCTGACGGCGAGACGGCGGACTTCCGCCTGTATGTGAAGGCGACCGATGGAGCGGGCAATACGGCCCTCGCGGCCACATCGGGCACGTTCAAGCTGACAGGTCCGGTCAAGGATTCTCCGGCCGCGCCGGGAACGTCGGCGCTTGTCCGGCTGACCGGCGACGAGGAGGACGGTTATACCGCCATCGTCAAGCTGGGGCTGCAGACCGACAACCCTTCCGGCTATGAGTATTCCGTATCCCCGGACGGCGGCGAAAGCTGGCAGAAATGGCGTCCATATACGACGTTCGTCAGCCTGAAGGTGCCTTCGGGCGATGCTTCCGCGCTGCAGGTGCAGGTCAAGTACCGCTCGCCGAGCGGAAAGATCGGCGCCGTCTATCCGGTCGATGCCAAGGGCTTCGATCCCGATGCCGAGCCGGTCTATGCCGTAGCGGCGATGTCCGGGCTGACGCCGGTGAACGGAGCTGACGGAGCGACGTTCGAGATCGCTCCGCCGCCTGGCATCCGGATCGCCATTTCCAAGCTCAACCCTCATCAGCCGACGCGCTCGGGCAACCGGTTCAACGTCAAGCAGAACGGCTTCTACACGTTCGAGCTGACCGACCTCAACGACGCGAAGCGCAAGGAGACGCTCGTCGTCGTCGTGAACAACGTCGACGATGTGAAGCCGGAGGGCATCATCCAATATTCCGTGAGCAACAACATCAAGACGAACGGCCATGTGACGGCGATGCTGACCGGCCTGGAGCCGATCATCGTGACGAACAACGGCGGCAAGAGCATCTACACGTTCACGGAGAACGGCGCTTTCGAATTCGAGTTCAAGGATGCGGCCGGCAACACGGGCAAGGCGACGGCGGTCGTGTCGAACATCGACCGCGATCCGCCGCGCGTGCAGATCGTGCGCTCCTACGCCTACGGCAAGGACGGCAGCCAGAGCTTCGGCACTCTCCGCGATTCCGGCGGACGCGTCGTGCTCTCCTCGGGCGTGACGCTGTCGGTCGTCAAGGCGGACAGCCAGGCGCGCGACTTCGTCGTGCACAGCCAGAACAACGGCGTCGCCGTGACGAATAACGGGACCGTATCGTTCACGATCGGCGACGCGCTCGGCAATACGATGATTCTCAAGGAGCAGGTGGACGGCATCGTCAGCGAAGGTCCGCAGCCGGAGCGCGTCTCCTACGCCTTCGTCGACAGCCAGGGAGCCGAGCTGCCGGCAAGCCGCATCGTCACGATCGGCGGCAAGAAGTACGCCGCCGGCAGGATGAAGGTGACGCTCAGCGGCAAGGTCGCGGCGCCGAACGCCGTCTTCTCCGGCCTGAGGCCGATCGGGACGCCGGGCGCCTACAGCAATCAGGTGAGCGACGCCAGCGGAGCCTATGCGTATTCCCGCATCTTTGAAAGCAACGGCTCATCGGCGCTGTCGATCTCCGATGCGCTGGGCAACGCTACGCAAATTCCGGTGACGGTGGCAGGGCTGGACAATGCCGCTCCGACGATCCAGCTGAAGCAGCAGACGGCCGGCGTCGTGCAGAACAAGGCCGGCTTCAACGCCGCGGCCGATCTCGGCGGCTACACCGTCTCCGACAACTTGTCGGCGGCGGACAAGATCAAGGTCGAGATCAGCGGGCTCGACCTGAGCAGGCTCGGTCGCCAGCGCGTCGCCTATACGGCGTCCGACGAGGTCGGCAACCGCACGGTCGCCTACCAGGACGTCGTCGTCGTCAAGAACGGCGGCCTGCTCATCTTCGGCAACGGCACGCTCCTCTCGGCTTCTTCCGGCGAGCAGGCGCTGTTCGATACGAACCGCATCACGTTCCGCGTGAGCGGCTACAACGCGATGAAGGTCGGCGGCAAGGAGACGGTCAACGAAGCCGGCACGTTCGAGCTGCTGTACCAGCCGGGCCTGTACCGCGAGGGCCAGATGAAGTCGATCGCGTCCAAGCTGACGTACGAGCAGCTGGCTGGCGGAGGCTTCACGGTCACCTTCCCGAAAGCGGGCTGGTACACGATCATCGTGCGCACGCAGGAGCGGGACCGCGAATACGCGAGCTTCTTTGTCGGATCGGTCAAGTAGAGTCATGAACGAAGGAACTGGGGGATGCTGGGTGAGGCTGCTCAAACGCGCAATTTCGTCGCTGCTGGCATTCGTGCTGGTGTTTCCTGCCCTGTTCGAGAGCGGCCACGCGGTGGCCGCCGAGCTCGGCAAGAGCCGCACGACGACGATTCAGAATGAATTTATCAAGGTGACCGTCGACAACGAGACGGGACGCTACGGCATCCGTACGGTGGAAGGCCAGCCGATCCGCAAGCAGGATCAGAACGTGAGCCTGATTTTCCGCGGGGACGATCCGGAGACGTCGTTCACGACGTTCCGCATCGACGGCACGGACTATATTTTCGGCAACAAGTACAAGTTCGGCCGCGAGGAGTCGCGCACGACCGAGCCGGTGCTCGTCGAGAAGCCGAACGGCACGAAGCAGCTGGAGATGACCTGGACGCTCAAAGGCGTGCAGATCAAGCAGATCCTGCTGCTGTATACGGACAGCAAGGACAAGGCGAACTCGGGCAACGTGAACATCCGCTACGAGGTCGTCAACGGCAGCGGCGCGAAGGTCGAGGTCGGCAGCCGCATCCTGCTCGACACGATGGCCGGCGGCAACGACGGCCCGGCGTTCCAGGTCGGCACGGCGTACAAGGCGCCGCTGTCGGTGGAGCGCAGGCTCACCCACGAGCCGGAAAAGCTGGGCATTCCCGAGGAGGACCGCCCGCTCTACAAGCTTCCGGCCTACTGGGTCATGCGCGACAAGCTCGACCTGGAAAATGCGCAGGCGACGAACGTCGTCGCCTACGGCTTCAACAATATGGCCGAGCAGAACATCAACATCGTCGACGAGATGGTCGTCGGCCACTGGAACGGGCTCGCGAACACGAAGTGGGACTATACGGTCCACCCGAACCTGGACTTCACGCGCGACACGAACGACTACGGCAGCGCCGACTCCGCCGTGGCGTTCTACTGGAACCCGGACGCGATCGAGCCGGGACGCATGCAGAGCTTCGAGACGGTGTACGGCCTCGGCGAGATCGTCTCGCCGGACAAGGTGTTCTCGATCCGCTACGTCGATCCGGTGCAGCAGCTCGCGACGCTGGCCGACGGCAGCGCCTACCGGGACGAGGGCATCTTCGACATCACGGCCGAGATCGAGAATCTGCCGGCGTTCAACATGGAGCATTCGCGCATTGAGCTCGAGATGACGCTCCAGAGCGGGCTAAGCTTCGTGCAGCTCGACGAGCGGGGCAACATCCGGCGGGACGCCTCCGGCAAGCCGCTCGTGGACAATGTGAGCAGCAAGAAGCTGGAATACCGCAAGGAAGCGACGCCGGAGGAAGCCCGGCAGGGCATCCAGCCGAAGTACAAGCCGGGCGACACAGTGACGGCTTCCTTCAAGGTCATGGCCAAAGGAAAGCCGTGGCCGACGACGCGCCAGTACATGCTGACGGCGCGCAGCCCGGAGACGCGCAGCAAGCTGGAGGGCGTAAAGGACGAGGGCATCCAGGCCCAGTACGAGTCCGTCAAGTCCAACTTCATTCTGCTGCCGCCGGTAGGCGAGGCGACGCCGACGTATGTATACGGCGTCTCGCCGAAGGAGCTTTACAGCACGGACGTCAAGTACATGACGGTCAACCTTTCGAATATCGAAGCGTACACGACGGGCGGCGAAGGGACGGAGCCGAACTTCGACCTGTATCTGATCGAAAAGGCGACCGGCGACCGCTACCGGGTGCCGGTGAAGGATTCGGTGCTGCTGCAGCCGACCGACGACGGCCTCACGGGAGACATGCGCATCACCTACCGGGGCGGCGACAAGGTCGACGAGACGGGCAAGGTGCTTGAGGAGGGACTCGGACCGGAGCTGCCGCTCGGCGAATACGAAATCGCGATCGATTACAAGGCGGCCGCCGGAGACGATCCGGAGATCGCGTCGATGTACGACATTACGGCCGGCGAGACGATCCTCGTCACCGACAACGACGAATCCCGCATCCGCGAGGCCGGCATCCTGGCGCTGTACAAGGAAGTCGTCGATCTGAGCGGCCTCGACAACGGCGCGACGGTCGGCGCGGAGCGGCTCGAGCAGCTGAACAGCCTGTTCCCCGGCAATCCGTTCAAGGAAGGCAGCTTCCTGTACGCCGCGGCGACGAGCTACAAAAAGACGCGCGCGCTCATCGGAGCCGCCAGCAAGGCGGTCGATCCCGAATTCGATCTGAGCGGGTTCGCCGACGAATCGGCGCTGGCGGAGACGCCGCTCTACAACTACCGCATCTTCGAGAGCGAGGAGGATCTGGAGGCGTTCGAGGAGGAGGCGGAGGAAGCGGACATCGACCGCGAGGCGCTCGTCGTCGTGCGCGGCATGGTGAAGCAGGTCGGCACCGGGGACGATCAGCAGATCATCGTCGATACGAAGACCGAGCCTGCCATCATCAACGATTCGGTCGCGTACAGCGGCAAGGACCTCGTCATCGTGCGCGGCAAGCTCGACATCTTCGGCATGAAGCAGCCGGAGGGGCTGCCGCTGCTCGATACGATGTTCGTCAAGGGCGACGGCACGCTGAGCGTGGCCAGCAGCGGCTTCATTTTCCACAAGGGCGAATGGACCCTCGACTTCTTCAACGGCTTCGACAAGACGCTCGGCGGGGACGGCTACGGCATCCCGCGCGCCGGCAGCGGCGAGGACGAAGACGAGGAAGAGGAGAGCAAGGACGCCAACAAGCAGTCGGCGACCAACCCGGAGGACGACAGCCAGAATGGAAGCCTCAAGTGGGCGGTCGGCGGCGTCGGCGACCGGCTCAATCCGCTCCGGCAGATTATGCTGGAGAATGTGTATTTCAACAAGCACTCGCTGTTCAGCGCGCCGAGCTTCTCCATCGACGGCTTCGGCCTGTCGCTGAACGACTTCATTCTCCGCGAGGGCGGCATCTCGTTCGGCGGCTCCGTGTCGCTGAAGGTCGTGAACGCGGAGATCAACAACGTCATCTACAACAGCAAAGGGTTTGTCGGCATCGACGCCAAGCTCGGCTTCGACCTCAATGAAAGCCTCGGCCTGTTCGGGCCGAAGGAGGACAAGAAGGCGGACAGCGAAGGTCCGAAAAAGCCGAGCGGCAGCATCAGCGTCACCCACTACGTGCAGAAGGTAGAGGGGATCAACAACCAGTACGGACTCGAGTTCGAGGCGCAGCTGAAAAACATGGCCGAGGTCTCGATCGAATTCTCGCTCAAGCAGGTCGACGACGGGCGCATCCTGCCGGATGTAATCGCCTTCGGCACGCAGTTGAAGAGCCCGGGCGTGCTCATCACCGGCGCCACCTACCTGACCGCCGTGCGCGGCGCGGTGCGGGAGCTGGCGGATACGATCGCCGGCGGCACCAAGGAGGATCCGTTCCCGCTGACGATCGAGGCGGGCGTCGGCATCCGCTTCGGCATGGCGCCGGCCTACTTCTTCGGCGACATCGACATGACGCTCAAGCGGACCGGCATCAAGATCGAGGGGCGGATGAAATACTCGCCCGATGCCAATGCGGAGGAGGACGACCGCATCCCGATGCTGACGCAGGCGCTGCTGGAAGCCCAGTGGGTGACGCCGTGGTTCGTCCGGGTGCAGGCCGAAATCGACATCGGCGGCTGGGACATCATCGTCGGCAAGGCCGGCATCTTCGTCGGCCAGAACCTGGAGAAGAACCGCACCGACTTCGAAGGCTACATCGGCTCCAAGGTGCAGATTCCGGGCTCGGTGCCGGTCGTCGGCGGCATGCCGCTCTCGAGCGTCTTCCTCGGCGTCAACAACGACAAGCTGTGGGGCAGCGTCGGCATCCTGTTCATCTCCCTCGGCATCACGTATTACTGGGGAGGCGGAGTGGAATTCGGCACGTCTAGCGACCAGCTGCCGGAGGGACTGGCCCATCTGGTCATCCAGGATCCGGAGCGCGGACCGCGCCTGCTCGTCATCGGCACGGGCGTAGAAAAGGTGGCCGACTCCCGCATCGCATCCGAGCAGGAATCGCAGGCGATCGAATACCGCGAGATCGGGAACGGCGCCAAAATCGTCGACAACGGCGACATGACGCTCGGCGTCGGCGGCATCACGGTCAAAAATGGCGGCCGCGTGCATGAGATTCCGATGAGCGGAGTCAGCGGCAATGCTATCATCGAGATGGAATACGACAGCAAGGACATGCCGGCATTTACGCTCAAGGACGGCAGCGGCAAGCTGTATCCGGTGAAATTCGACAATACGAACACGGACAAGACGGCGAACGCGTTCACGCAGACCGTGCCGGCGAAGCAGTCGCCGACGGGCGTGGACATGCGCAAGGCATACGTCATCGTGCCGGCGGACAAAGCCGCCGCAGGCGGCAAATGGACGCTGACGGCGCAGGCGCCGGTCGAGACGAAGCTGCTGAACGTGCCGACGGCGCCGCAGCTGAGCGAGGTCGGCCTGACGCCGAATCCGGCGGATGCCAACAAGTTCAGCGCGACCTGGAAGGTCGACAATGCGAAGCCGGGCGATACGGTCAGCCTCTATCTGGCCAGCGACGCGGTGACGGGCAAGATGGAAAAGCTGTCGACCGGCGAGCTCGTCCAGCAGACCGGCGACGCCGGACTGCTAATCGCCAAGGATCTGCCGGCCGCGGCGGGCAGCGCGGCGATCGACGTCACCCGCATCCCGCTGGCGGGAGGCACGGAGGATATCCGCGGCCTCTTGCGCCAGGGCAGCTATTATGTGCGGGCGGAGCTCCATTCGGAGAACGCCTTCGGCACGAAAACGTCGGCGCAGCGCTTCGAGCTCAAGGACCCGATGGCTCCGGCCAAGGTCGAGGGCGTGAGCGTGAAGCCGGCCGGCAACGGCTACTTCCATCTGTCGTTCAAGCCCGGCGCGGTCAAATCCGGCCAGCAGGCCTATGAACGCAGCTACGTCATCGAGGCGCTGCAGGAGCAGGACAAGGCGATGAAGAGCTACGAGCCGTTCGGCACCGTGCTGATGACGGAGGAGGAGCTGAAGCCGTATTGGAACGCCTCCTCCGGACGTTACGAGGGCATTCCGATCGGGGGCTGGGCCGCCGTATCGACATCGGACACGATCAACACCTCCAGTCTCGATGGCACGGCGGTTCCGGCCGGCGAAGCGAGCCATGCCGGACTGGAGACGGGCAAGGTCTACACGATCGGCGTGAGCGCCTCCGCCGTGCCGACTGCGGTGGATGACAAGAACCGCAATCCGCATTATGCGGACCGCGCCGACTCGGCTGCGACGCTGCTGCCTGTCGCGCAGAAGCCGCAGCTCACGCTCGGCGGCGGACCGGCCAAGCCGGACGGCAAGAAGTTCTGGGAAATGCTCACGAGCCGCACGGAGCAGAATCTGACGCTCCTCTCCACCCAGCCCAACGTCGAAGTGGAGGCCTATGTCGGGGAGGAGCTGCTCGGCAAGGCGGACATGCGCACCGAGGGCGGCGGAAGCCGCGGCACGCTGAAGCTGGACCGCTTCGCGACGGACGGCAAGTTCGCGGTGGAGCTGAGAGCCCGCAACACGGCGACCGGAGACGTCTCGGTCACGATGCTGTACCTGACGGTCGACACGATCGCGCCGGTGCTGTACATCGACGAGCCGGCGACCGGAGCCCGAACCAAATCGGGCCGCATCCGCGTCTCCGGAACGACGACCGTCGGCGACGTCCTCGCGGTCGCCGGACAGCCGGTCAAGGTCGGAGAGGACGGGCGATTCAGCGGCGAGGTGCTGCTGCCTGAAGACGCAGGCGCCGCAGCCGAGCTGAAGTTCGTGGCCCGCGACGCGGCCGGCAACGAGAACTCGGCGGTCGTGAACGTCACGAACGACGGCTTCCGGGCGCCGAGCGCGATACTGCTGAAGCCGATTCCGAAGCTGCAGCCTGGCGAGAGCGTGAAGCTGCAGGCGGTGCTGAAGGTGGCGGACGGCAAGGACGGCAGCGGCAAGCCGCGATTCAAGGAAGTCGCGCTCGGCAAGGAAGAGCTGGAGCGGCTGAGCCTGACGGCGGACGGCGAAGCGGCGCTGCTGGCCGAGGACGGCACGCTGACGGCTACTGGTGCCGGAGCGAGCCTGATTACGGCGGAGTACCGGGTTTCGGACGCCATGACGCTGCAGGCGATGGCCGTCGCGGAGGTGGCGCTGCCGGCGCCGACCTCGCTCGGCTCGATCCATGCTTCGACCGAAAGCGTGCTCGGCTCGTCGGATAAGACGCGCATCGTCGTCTCCGACGCCGGAGACATGACCGGCCAGCAGCTGGCATACCGCGTCTATGGGGCGGGCGCCAAGCTGCCTGCCTTCAAGGAGGATCTTTCCGGCTGGAGCGTCGTCCCTTCGGACGGCGTCATCGGGGCGAAGCACGGCGATAACGTCGTCGTGGCGAAGCGTACCTCCGCCGGCAAGCTGGCGATGGCCGCTTCGGTGCTGCCTGCGAATATTTGGAACAGCATGCCGGGCGGCTTCGGCTTCGGAGGCGGCGGAGCGCCGGCTGCGGGAGACAAGGCGCAGGCCAGCGTGAACGGCAGTCCCGTCGAGGCGGCATGGGAGGGCAAAACGGTCGTCATCCGGCTTGATGCCTCCAGCGCGGACGGCTCGGCCGACGTTGTTCTCCGCTCGGCGGAAGCGGCGGCGGAGGGCTACCGGATCACGGTCGCCCGCGCGCTCGCCGACAAGCTCGCCGCGGCAGGCAAGACGCTGCGGATCGAGCTGCC
>NZ_CBRA020000103.1:0-8985 GCF_000469945.2 Paenibacillus sp. P22
GTCGTGACCACAGCGATTGCGGCCGCCGGGCTGCTCCCAGGCTGCCTCGGCTCGAGATCGGCCGGCTGCAACGCTTCCAGCGCGGCGAGTCCCGCTCCGGTCAGCCTTCCGCTGCCCCAGGACTTGATGAGCCGAATCAACCGATCCCGGTGACGGCTCCATTGAGCCGGTGTAAGCAGCTGTACATTCATTTGTTTATGCGCCTCCAGCCTTCCCCTGTTTCGGCGAGCGCATCAGGTACGATCCGTATTGGAAAATGCGCTCGAGCGATTTTTTGCGGATGTGGGGCTCGTCGAACTTCATCGGCTTGGCGTTGGCTTCGAAAAACCAGAGGCCGCCTTCCACGTCGACGCCGAGATCCATCGACATTTCGCCATGGCTTTGTCCGCTGGCCGTCTCGATTTGGCGGGCCAGCTGCACACAGGCGCTCCGGGCCTTGCTCATGAGCTCGCGGGCTTCCTGAGGGCCGAAGGCATGCTGAAGCAGCTTCTCCGGATCCTCGATGCTGCCTCCCCGGGGGACATGGGTCGTGATGCTGCGGGAGCCCGCGAGACGGGCGCCGATGCCGGAAACGGCCCATTGGCCGCTTCCGTTTTTCTGCACGAGCGCGCGGAGGTCGAACCTGCGCTCCTGGTACAGCGCGAGGTCGATGCCCTGCTGGGCGATATACGACACGCCGCCGCTCTCTCTTAGAATACGCGACCACAGCTTGCTTATCGTCGCGCAATTATACGTGCTGCTTTTTTTTCTTTTGCTGGATGCGCAGACGGTAAGGCAGCGTCTTGCCCTCCATCACCCGGATGGTCATGATTCCCTTGCCTGCCTTGCCGCTGACCGGCTTCAGGTAGAGATAGGGATGCTTGCTGATCATCCGGCCGAGGCCGGTGACCGAAACCATTTTGCGGGTGGACGGAATATACCGATTCGTCGCCTGGGATTTCTTCAGCCACTCGAACAGCTCCCATTTGTTGAAGAAGGAAGGATTGAAGACGCCTTTGATCCGGGGATGCTGCTGGCACAGCCGGAGCTTTTGCTGCACCTTCGGCCGCATTTCGTCCTCGCGCTGGGGAATCCGGTTGTAGACGAGGTCGGGGAAGGGGAAGCGTCCCTTGACCCATTCCCCCGTCTTGTCGTTCAAGCCGTAGCCGCTCAGCATCGGTTCGGTGAAATTCAGGCTTTTGCAGGGTAGGACATAGACGGTGAAGCCCATGTCGCGTCCGGTTTTGGCTACGTCGGCGAAGTTTTCGCGATTGCCTCTGAATCCGAGCAGCCGATCCGACATCGTCAGGATAGCCAGAACCGGCCGCTTGGAAGCCGGGTCGGCCGGAGGATAGCCGGGAATTTGCTCAAGCTCCATCAGCTGTCCCTCCCCCGGAAGCGGCTCAGGTACAGGCAATGCTCCAGAATATATTCCAGGGAGGCGCGGCCTTCCGTCTTCAAGGAGGGATGCTTGAATATGGACCGTCCGGGCTTGGCGTTGGCCTCGAACATCCAGACGTCGCCGTCCTTGTCGATGCCGATATCCAGGCCGAGCTCGCCCAGACGGTGAGGATAGTTGCGCTCGATCGCCTCCGACATCTTCACGGCTACTTTTTTCGCCTTTTCGAGCACTTCGCTCGTCTCGCCGCCGAATGCGCGCGAGAGGGCGCTTGCGGGCGTCATGAGGGAGCCGCCATTCTTGATATGCGTCGTGACGCTGCCGCGTCCCGCTTTTTTGGCGCCGATGCCGGCGGTCACCCATTCATTGCGCCCGTTCTTGTGCATGTGGAAGCGGAAGTCGATCGGGCAGGCGTCGATTTCCACAAGCCGGATGCCCTGCTGCACGACATAACCGCCGAAGGAGCTTCCGATGCGGGCATGCAGCGTCTTCATGAGTCCCTGAAAGGTGCTGAAGCGCAGCAGCACGTTTTTGCCCCCGCTGCGGTAGCGGGCGAAATAGCCTTTTTTCGGCTGGTAGGTGAGGCGGTAGATGCCGGCTCCGAGGCTGCCGCCGGATGGCTTGAAGTAGACGAAGTTGTGCTTGCTCAGCAGCTCCTTGATCTTCTCCTCCGTCGGCGCGGATACCGACTCCGGCAGATGGCGGAGCGCCTCGACATCCTTGTCGAGCAGCTTGTAGACATCGGATTTATTGAAGAAGCTCCAGTTGAAGAAGGGGATTCCCTTGCGCACGAAGCGTTCGCGGAGCGTGGAAATATAGGTGCCGGTCTCGGCCTTGCGGCTCGGCAGGCGGTTGTAGACGACATCCGGAAGAGGCACGGTCTTGCGGTACCAGCTGCCGTCGGAATTCAGGAAGTAGCCGTTCACCGTCTCCTGCTGCCAGTTGATGTCGCGCGGGGCGAACCCGAAAAAGTAGGCTTTCTTGTCTCCGATGCGGATCAGTTCCTTGATGAAGCCGGTGCGGGAGCCGAACGGCAAGGCGGAGGACACATAGCCGTCGCTCAGGATGCCGACGAGCGGCCCGAATTGCACCTCATCCTCGTTCGCATGCAGCATGAATACGTTGCCGGACTTCGGAACGCGGATATGCTGACGGATGGCGGAGCCGAGGTACACATGGTTGCCCTCCCCCTTGACGGATTTCACCGAGGCCGTTACCGTTTCCCTTCCCAGCTTGATCGAGCGTCATCGCCGGCGCCACAAGCGCCAGGCAGCTGGAGGCGAACCTCCGCAGCCTCGAGCTTGCTCTGGAGCCGTCCATCAAGGACGAGCTTGAGCGGATCAGCCGCCCGTTCCGCTACGGCGAGCCCTTTGCGAGCTACCGGTTGTAGAGAGGCGGCCAGCCGTAAGGCCTCATGCCTTCCCTCCCGATCATGAACCCCCTGGTCGCGCTATGGTTCAATGTGACGGTTTGGCAGCGCGGCCGTGCCGGATGCCGATGGCTTTGACAACTGGGCGCTCTATCCGGATAAACGGCTTCCGCGGAACCATGTCCGGCCTCTTACGGCGATCGCCTCTTTGGCGGCCTTTATCCTGGATTTCCGCAAGCTTTCTTGATGTTTGGGTTTGAAGCGCATCCTTTCCATTCCATGTTCCCAAGTGCTTCAAAGGGCATGGTTGGCGTGTATGAATGCACAGACCTTATGAAAGCTTAAAGGAGATTCCTATGCCCTCTCCATCCCTGTCCAAAGCCCATCGCACGACATGGCCTCGTCTGGTCGGCCTCATCCTGTTCGCCATTCTCATGATTTCAGCCTGCTTGTACCATTTGCGCGAGCCGGAAGGCTTCGCCTCGATGCTGCCCGGCTGGGTCCCGCTGCGGGTCCCGATCATTTACGCGACGGCCGTGCTGGAAGCGGCTATTGCCGTGCTGCTTCTCCTTCCGGCTGCGCGCGGCTGGACCGGAAGGGCGACAGCGCTGTATTTGATCCTCATTTTTCCTGCCAATATATATGCGGCGGCCCAAGGAATTCCGTTTCCCGGAACCGAGCACACCTCCCCTGCGGCTCTCTGGCTCCGGCTGGCGTTTCAACCGCTGCTGGTCTGGTGGGTGCTCTGGTGCTCGCGTTACCCGTTTCCCGGCAGCTCCCGGACCGCTCCTCGCCCGGAATAGCTTCCCGAAAAGAAACGGCGCTGCAGGAAACAAGCGGCGCTGCATGGGCGGTTTATGAATCAAGCGGCGCATGGGAGGTTTAAGACAAGCGGTGCATGGGCGGTTTATGAATCAAGCGGTGCTGCTTGGAGACTCAAGCATGGCATGAACGCTTCTGGAACAAGGTTCCGGGCTCGACCTTCGTTGGTTTGAAATACAGAACGCCCTCCGGCCATGCCGGAGGGCGTTCTGCTTTTTGTAGAAAGAATCAGGCAAGAGCAAGTGTGCCATGGCGATTAGCCGTTGAAGACATCAGCCCACGTCTCTTTCAGTGGCCGCCCATCATCATTTGCGGTTCCGGACTCCGTTCGCTTCCGTCCGCGCCTTTCTGAGGCTTCGGCTTATTCAGCAGGAATCCGACGAGAACGCCGAGCACGGCGACCCAGATCAGAATCGCGAAGGTATCGCCATAAGAAGCTGTCAGCAGCTTATGGGGATCCTGGCCGAGCTGCGGCGAATAATGCTTGATGCGGCTCGTCACGTAAGTGGACAATCCGGCGATGGCCAGCGACGAGATGACCTGCTGAAGCGCGGCCGTCAGCGAGGTGACGCGTCCGACCAGATGAGCCGGAGCCGATTGGATGATATGCGTGTTGAGCGGCATCATGGAGATGCCCATGCCGGCGCCAAGAAGGACCAGCGGCAGGATCATGCCCGATACGCCGGTGTCGACGGTAATGCGGGAGAACAGGAAGGCTGCGCCCGTAATCAGGGTCAGCCCGCTGATGACGAGCGGACGAGCGCCGATGCGGTCGTACAGCCTGCCTCCGATCGGCATGAAGAGGCCCGCCGCCAGCGCTTGCGGCAGCAAGACGAGGCCGGTTTCCAGAGGCGTATAGTTTTTCCCGGTTTGGAGGAACAGCGGAATCATGAAGATCGTGCCGAAGAGCGCGATCTGGGAAATCCACTGGACGATGACGCCCCGAGAGAAGTTGGCGGATTTGAACACCCGCAGCTCAAGCAGCGGATTGCGTCGACGAAGCTCGACGATAATAAAGATAATCAGCGATACGCCACCGACAACAAGGCCGGTAATCGTTCGCGCAGAGCCCCAGTCGGTGCCGCCTTCGGATACGCCATAGGCGAGACCGGCGAAGGCAAGAGGGCCGAAAATCATGCCTTTGATATCAAGCTCCGGAACGCTCTGCCGATCGATGGCAGGCAGCGTGCGCAGGCCGAGCAGGACGGCGACGACGCCGATCGGAAGGTTGATGAGGAAGATCCAGTGCCAGGATACGTCCTGAACGAGCCAGCCGGCAACGACCGGGCCGAGCGCCGGAGCGAGCAGCATCGGAATGCCGATCATGCCCATTACGGCTCCGACCTTGCCTGGAGGAGCGATTCGGTAGGTGAACGCCATGGCGATCGGCGCAACCATGCCGCCGCCGAGCCCTTGCAGCACGCGGTAAATGATCAGCTGATCCACAGTCGTCGCCAAGGCGCAGAGGCCCGAGCCGACCGTGAACAAGATGACGGAGACGAGAAAGATCGTTTTGGCCCCGAAACGGTCGGACAGCCAGCCGGCGAGCGGAATGACGGCTGCCTGGGCAAGCGCGTAGCCGGTTACCGTCCACTGGACCAGAGTCAGCGAGGTGACGCCGAAATCTTGCTGCAGCTGGGGCAGCGCCACGTTCATCGCCGTCCCGTCCAAAATGACCATGAACATGCCGATGATGATGGCGACCAGCGGCACCATGATGGCGCGCATGGATACTTCCGCTGCTGCGGAAGGCGAGGCTTGAGGTTGGCTCGACACCGGTTTCCCACTCCTTGTTTCCACGGTTTCCGTGGTTTCTCTTTGTCGCGTTCATTGACCGTCTGCCAGCAAAAAGATACAATATGGACACTGAGCAACGATGCCCCGACTGACAGCGGACAATTGTCCGCTAATGAACGTATTGACTATAGCGGACAATTGTCCGGGTGTCAATACGGCTATTTTGCTATAGAAAGATGTGACGTTCATGTCTTCGATTTATAAGCGCAAGGAGTCCCAGGAACTCAGCGAGTCGATTCTAGAAACGGCCCGCGCCTTGTTCGCCGAGCACGGCGTCGACGCCGTGAGCATGCATCAGATCGCCAAGACGGCCGGTGTCGGCCAAGGCACGCTTTACCGCCGCTTTTCACAGAAGGGCGAGCTGTGCATGGAGCTGATGGAAGATTATTTCAACGGGCTTCAGGAAGACGTCCAACGGTCTCTAACCGAAAACGCTTCCTTGGCGGTGAAGGAGAGAGCGACGCTCGTCATCCGCGAGCTTGTGCTGAATCTGATGAACAATATCCAGCTGATGGAAACGATCTACGCCGCCATTTTCGCCGGACGCAGATGCGAGAAGGAAATGTCGACCTTTTTCGACTCTCCTCCTTACCAATTCCTGTTCGGCACGGTGCAGGGACTGCTCCAGGAGGCCGTAGATACCGGCGCTGCCGCAGCGGGAGTCTGTCCGCCCATCAACGCCCATCTGCTCATATCGACGCTCGCCCCCCAATCGCTGAACCATCTTCGCGACCAGACCGGCTATACGCCGGAGGAGCTTGCCGGGGTTATCAACCGGACCATCGTCCATCCCCTGTTTGTCTGAAGCGAATGAGCCGGTTGTTGTCCGGCCAGAATGAGCCGGCAGCAAGGATGATTCGGCAGGATGATTCGGCAGCAAGCAAGGGCTTGCATCTTTAGCACTTCATTTTCACCCCCATATTGTCAGCCGGTCATGAAGAACATGCCGCCATGGTCCGCAGCTTTGCTGCGGCCAGGGCGGCTTTTTTTCTGCCCGTTGGATGGGTTGCATCATACCTGGTTAACCAATCTAAAGGGAGTGATAGCTATGCAATCTTTATTCGAGACGGAATACGAGGCTTGGCTGAGCAAGAACATCCAGGAAGAAGAAAACCCGCGCAGGAGAGAGCGTCTCGAAGTCGGTCTCGGACATGGTACGGTTGAATTCCTCCGAACGGTCTGGTTTCCTTCCGTCGGCCGCTTTGAACATTTGTATCCCGAGTGGGAAGTGAGAGATTTTGCCAACGGCTATCGGTACCTGGATCTGGCCTATAGACCCGGAAACGCCAAAGGCGGCATAGAAATCCAAGGTTACGGACCTCATGCAAGGGATTTGGACGTTAGACGCTTCAAGGATCTCTGCCGACGTCACTGCCTGCTGGCATTGGACGGGTGGATATTCCTGCCGATAGCCTACCCGTCCATTGTGGACGAGCCCAAGCAATGCCAGCAGCTGATTTTGGCTTTTATCGGCAAATTCGTAAGCACGGATCTGTCGGCTTCCCTTACGGCAGCCGAGGCCGAGGCTCTCCGCTATGCAAGGCGGATTCTGCGCCCATTCAGTCCGCTGGAGTTTGCAGCCCATATCAAGGTCAGCGACAGGCACGCCAGGCGGATTCTCGGAAAACTGGCCTCGCTTCAGCTGTTGAGAGCGGCAAGCGGCACAAAACGCATACGGTCCTATCAAATTTGGCTTTAAGGGAATTTGAGCGAGATGTATATCGAGCTGGTTAACGAGCCCATGCTCGTACGCTTTACGGTCGATGGTTCATGGTGGGGATTATCGTGCTGATTAACTAATTCATGCTCATGTTCATCAAGGCTGATGGTCATAACGGGGTTGTTTTGCGGGTTAACTACCTTAGTGCCAGTACGTTTCATGTCGATGTTTCATGGCGGGAATGATCTTGTTGGCCAACTAACTCATGCTTTGCACTTCAAGGTAATTGGTTCGTGGCGGGGGTTGTTTTGCGGGTTAACTACCTTCTGCTCGTACGCTTCATGTCGATGTTTCATGGAGGAAATGATCTTGTTGGCCAACTAACTCATCCATTGCGCTTCAATGTCGCAGGTTCGTGGCGGGGGTTGTTTTGCGGGTTAACTACCTTAGTGCCAGTACGTTTCATGTTGATGTTTCATAGCGGGAATGATCTTGATAGCCAACTAACTAACTCAAGCTTTTGCTCTTCAAGGTCGTCGATTCATGGCGAGGACTTTCTTGCTGGTTAATTACCTTAGTGCCGGTACGCTTCATGTTGATGTTTCATAGCGGGAATGATCTTGATAGCCAACTAACTAACTCAAGCTTTTGCTCTTCAAGGTCGTCGATTCATGGCGAGGACTTTCTTGCTGGTTAACCTAACTATTCTCGTACGTACTCTCGGAAGTTATCTTACTAGTTAACTGCCCTGCACTTGTGCTCTCCGGACGGCTGTTCCGATTTTTATGCAAGACCAGCTTAGGAGCATGTAAGATGTGATGCCGTTCTATCGGACATACGATCCGTTATTTAGGCCATTTACTCCGTTATAAAAAATTTAACGGACATCAGATCCGCTATTTTGAGTGAAAAGGCTGTTTTCAGCTCATTTTCCGCCAAATAACGGATCCTATGTCCGATAAGTCAAAAATTATGGGGGTTATTCCAAAATAACGGATCCTATGTCCGATAAAAGTCCAGCACTTTGTACCCACTTCGTTGTTATGACACTGGATTCCCCTAAATTAAACTGCAAGCGCCCATACTGCCACGCAGCGGCAATGCTGCTCCCCCCTCTGCCGGGTCTCCCTTACGGGCATGCAAAGCAAGGCCATGCTGCCCCTCTGCAGGGGATCCCCTTACGGACATGCAAAGCAGGCATTGCTGCCCCTCTGCCGGCCCCCGTACGGCCACGCAGCAGCGATGCTTCTCGCGCTTCGGCCTGTCTGCGCCACCCAGCCGCGCAGCGGCAACGCAGCTCGCTTGTCTGCGGCCCTACTGCAGCGACGCGCTCCGCGGAGAGCCTGCCCCCGCCCTAGCGGGGCCGAAGCCAGCGCCGCGTCCACTTCCGTACGGGACGGAAGCCCGTCCTGCGCGCCGAAGCGCGTGWCCGACAGCGAGGCGGCCTGCACGGCGAACGCCAGCGCTTCGCGCAGCTCGCCGTCATTCGGCGCGCTTCCGCCGCCAGCCGCAAGCTCCGCCAGCTTCACGCACAGGGCCGCGTTCAGCGTATCTCCGGCGCCGGTCGTATCCACGACCTTCACCTTCGGGGCGGCCACGGTCTGCAGCTTGCCGTCCTCGCCGAGGAAGGAGCAGCCCGCGCCGCCGCGCGTCAGAGAGAMACGCGGCTGCTTATAAAAGTCTTCTGCTGAAGGATGTGATCTATGCAATTTTTTTAGAATCTCTGAGAAAACATCATCTAACGTGAGTTTTTTAAATTAGCAAGGAACTCACTATTAATTTCTCTATCCAATAATTCAATTTTAAAATTCGAAATTTAATACAGTAGATATGTCTTTATAAATTTCATCAATACCGCAATCAAGTGAATACCATCCATCTAAAGTAACTGAAATTCAAATCCGCTAGTTGTAATTTGGGCCAAAAATACGTGGCTTCTGCCAAGGTTGTTGGTATACA
>NZ_CBRA020000104.1:0-8198 GCF_000469945.2 Paenibacillus sp. P22
GGCGGGCGGAGCCGCAGCAGGAGCAGCCGGCGGAGCCGGCCTTCCGGAGGGCCTGAACTTCAGCGATCCGCGCCAGCTGCTGGATCCCGAAGCCCGCAAGCATATCCCGCAGGAGATTCTCGACTCCATCACCTCGGCGCTCAGCTCCTCCATCGTGCATACCTTCGCTTGGGCGATCCTGCCCGCGGCCATCGCTCTTGTGTTCTCCTTCTTCATGGGCAGCGGCAGAATGGATCCGCAGGAAGTTGCCCGCCAGGAGCAGGAGCATGCGGCCGCGATGCATTGATCCGGCAAGCTGAACGCTGAATACGGAGCTTCATCCGGGCATACGGATACGTTCGGGCCGAAGGCCGCTTCCCATCCTGATTTTCAGGATGCGGAGCGGCCTTTTTTGTGCTACACTGGCGTAATGTCTTTTGGGCTCCAGGAATAGCAAGTTTCGATTTCAGGAAAAGCAAGGTTCGATTTCGGGGAAAGCAAGGTTCGATTTCGGGGAAAGCAAGGTTCGATTTCAGGAAAAGCAAGGTTGTATTCCGGGGCAGCAGGTTTGGATTTCAGAGAAAGCAAGCTTGGCCCTGCTCTAGTTGAAATAAAAGGAAACGGAAGAAAGAGGTATACCCTATGCGTGGAACGGCTCCGATTAAAGCATTTAATTTTCTCTTTTTCGCCCTGCTGGCCATGTTCGTTTCGTTCATGCCGGTCTACCTGAGCGATCAAGGACTGAATCCGGCCCGCATCGGCCTCATCACGGGCACGGGCGGCTTCATCACGATCGTCGCCCAGCCGCTCTGGGGCATGATCAGCGACCGGATGCGCACCGTGCAGAAGGTGCTGCTCCTGCTCGTGGCCTGTTCATCCGCCATCGGCTACTTCCTGTACGATTCCTCGAGCTTCGGCATGCTGCTGCTGTTCGCCATGCTCATGTACTTCTTCCTGATGCCGGTCGATCCGCTCATCGAGAGCCTGAACTTCCGGACGGCGGAGCGGCTGGGGACGAGCTACGGCTCCATCCGCACCTACGGAGCGCTCGGTTATGCCGTTATGTCGCTGGCGGTCGGCTACGTCATGTCCTATCTCGGAGCTGGCAGCTTGTCCTGGCTGTTCGCGGGCGCGGGCATCGTCAGCCTGCTGGTCGCGCTTCTGCTGCCCGATGCCGCAGTGTCGGGCAAGCCCGTCACGATCGCCAGCCTGCGGTTGTTCCTCTCCAATCGGAGGACGCAGCTGTTCCTTCTCCTCATCTTCATCAGCGCCGTGCCGCAGCGGATCAACGATACCTTTCTCGGCGTCTACATCCGGGAGCTTGGCGGCAAGCCCGAGCTGGTCGGCCAGGCCTGGTTCCTGGCCGCCGGCAGCGAGATTGTTGTCTTCGCGCTGAGCTTCTGGTGGCTCCGCCGCGGCAAGGAGATGCTGCTCATCTCGATCGCCGGCTTCTTCTATTTCATCCGTTTCTTCCTGTCTGCGTGGATCACGGAGCCATACGGCCTCGTTGCGATCCAGCTGCTTCAGATCGTCACCTTCCCGGTGTTCTACTCGGCCGCGATCCAGTACCTGTACCGGATCGTGCCGGAGGAATGGCGCGCGACGGGGCAGACGGTGCTTGCTCTGCTCTTCTTCGGCGTGTCGGGCATCGTCGCTTCGTACGGAGGAGGGTGGCTGTATGACCTCTTTGGCGGCCAAGTGCTGTACCTGACGATATCCGGCCTGTCCCTTGCCGGCCTGCTGTTCGGAATCGGGCTGTACCGGGCTTCCTCGCGTGAGGATGCGGCTCAAGCCCGGTCGTAATAGTGCTTGAACGTATCCTCCATCACATGCCAGAAGCGGAGCTTGCGCCGGTCTGGCCTGCGCAGCGCGTCGCTCAGCTCGGCTGCGGAGGAGCAGTCGCTGTCGGCGACGGCGCTGACGAGATCGAAGATCATTTCCTGATTTGTTTGCGAGTGCCGATAAATGAAATAAATTTGCACGACCTCCTGGGTCAGGAGATGGCGGTATTTTTGTCCGATGGCGTACATGGGAGCTTCGCCTCGCTTCTGTTCATGGATGGACGGCTGGATAGTCCAAGTATGGTTCCGCATAATAAATTTACCCTTGATTTCAGCATATGAAAGCTCGTACGCAGCGGATTGGGCCGCTCTCTTCAAAAGGTGGAAATCAATGATGATCGGAATGGTCGGTTTTTCGCTGCGCAGGTATGGTGAGACCCGGAGATTTACGGTATAATCGGGGACGAGCTTATGAATTCATTGACGAAGGAGTACGATGATGGAAAAAGTACTTGTTTTTGGCCATAAGAACCCCGATACGGATACGATTTGCTCCGCGATCGCCTACGCGGACCTGAAAAACCAGCTCGGCTGGAACGCCGAGGCGATCCGCCTCGGAACGGTGAGCGGCGAGACTCAATACGCTCTCGATCACTTTGGAGTCGGCGCGCCGCGCCTTGTCGAGGCTGTCGCCGCCGAGGCGAAGCAGGTTATCCTTGTCGACCATAACGAGCGCCAGCAGAGCGCTTCCGATATCGATGAAGTAACGGTCATCGAGGTCATCGACCATCACCGCATCGCCAACTTCGAGACGAAGGCGCCGCTGTACTACCGCGCCGAGCCGGTCGGATGCACGGCTACGATCCTGCTGAAGATCTTCAAGGAGAACGGCCTGTCGCCGCGCAAGGAAATCGCCGGCCTGATGCTGTCCGCCATCATCTCCGATTCCCTGCTGTTCAAGTCCCCGACCTGCACGGAGCAGGATGTGGCAGCGGCGCGCGAGCTCGCTGATATCGCCGGCGTCGATGCCGCCAGCTACGGCCTGAGCATGCTGAAGGCCGGAGCAGACCTCAGCGACAAGACGGTCGCCGACCTGATCAGCCTCGACTCCAAGGAATTCTCCATGGGCGCGGCCAAGGTCGAGATCGCTCAAGTCAACGCCGTTGACCTGAACGATGTGCTCTCCCGCCAGGCGGAAGTCGAAGCGGCGCTGAACGCGATCATCGCTTCCAAAGGATTGGATCTGTTCGTGTTCGTTACGACGGACATCATCAACAACGACTCCGTCGCGATCGCTCTCGGCAAGCACACGGCTGCCTTCGAGGAAGCGTTCGGCGTGAAGCTGGACGCCAACAAGGCGACGCTGAAGGGCATCGTGTCCCGCAAATCGCAGGTCGTTCCGGTTCTGACGGAAATCCTGGCGAAGAAATAACAACCATACGAAAAGCCTCTTTCCCCGAAGGGAAAGAGGCTTTTTTTCGTGATGAAACCAGTTTTCCGGCGCTGGATATCGGCGGGCGCAGCGATCGACTGCTCCTTCGCCGCGATGGGCATTCCCGTTTGATTCCCGGTATTTATAGGCTCAGGATTCGCTGACGGTATCGCCGACCTCGCTCTTGAACCGGTTCAAGTCCGCCTCGCGGCATTCCAGCTTGAGCCTTGTTCCGCCTTCCTCGTATTCGGTTTCGAGAATATGGGCGTTGTCGTTGAAGAAGGCGACCCAGCTGCCCTTGTCGTAAGGCACGACAATCTCGGTCTGGACATAGTCGGTGAAAATGCTCTTGCGGATCGACTCGACCAATTCGTCGACGCCTTCCCGGCGATAAGCGGACAGATAGATGCGGCTGTCCTCCACGCGCGGATAGGAAACTTCCGCCAGATCCGACTTGTTATAGGCATACAGCATCGGAATATGATCGGCGCGAAGCTCCTTCAGCGTCTCTTCCGTCACCCGGATCTGCTGTTCGTACTCGGGATTGGACGTATCGACGACATGCACGAGCAGGTCGGCTTCGGATACTTCCTCCAGCGTGGAGCGGAATGCCTTGATGAGATGATGGGGAAGTCCGCTGACGAATCCGACGGTATCGGTCAGCAGGAACGACTTGCGGTCCGGCAGCTCGATGCTGCGCACGGACGTCTCCAGCGTGGCGAACAGCATATCCTTCGCGAGTACGCCTTTGCCCGAGTCGGGATGGAAGGTATCGACCATGGCGTTGAGCAGCGTCGACTTGCCTGCGTTCGTGTAGCCGACGAGGCAGACGACGGGAATTTCGTTCTTCTTGCGGCGCTGCCGCTGGATCTGGCGCTGGGCGACCAGCTTCTCCAGCTCGGTCTCAAGCCCATGGATGCGCTCCTCGATCCGCCTGCGGTCCAGCTCGAGCTTGGTCTCTCCGGCGCCGCGGTTGGCGAGGCCCGATCCGCCCCCGCCGCCTTGGCGGCCCAGCGATTCCCGGAGGCCGACCAGACGGGGCAGCATGTAGCTCAGCCGGGCGACTTCGACCTGCAGCTGCGCTTCTCGCGTCTGGGCCCGCTCGGCAAAGATGTCGAGAATCAGTATCGTGCGGTCGATGACCTTGGTTTTGAGCTCCGCTTCCAGGTTGCGGATCTGGGAAGGGGACAGCTCGTTGTTGCAGATGACGGTCGGCTGGTCGAACTGCTCCACCAGCGCGGCGAGCTCCTCGATTTTGCCGGACCCGAGATAATGGGTCTTATGGATGCGCTCCGCCTTCTGCGTCAGCTCCGTGACGGGCTCGACGTTGCAGGCTTCCGCCAGATTGCGCAGCTCCTCCATGGAGTAGGCGAATTGGTGGTTGTTCTGCTCGTGGACGCCCACGAGGATGGCTTTTTCTTTTGGGGCTATGGTCATAAGGTTGATCTTCCTTTCGGTGTGCGAGTGGACTTGCAGCCGCCTGGTTTAGAAATAGGATACCCTGATTCGGGATGCAGCAAAAAGGACACGGGCATAAAAAGCCCGTGTCCTCGTAGGTGTGCTGGATATGGCGGCGGCAGGAAGGAGGCGGCAATGACTGCCGTCGATCCTTCCTTATCCAGGCATAGCCTCATATAGAGCCGCCACGGCGGCCTTCCCGCACCCTGGGAGCGGATAGGCCGAAATGGAGGCAGCTAGAGCTATGTACGTGGACAGACCACATCTGAGTTCCCTGCACAAGGCAGAACATGGGCGCTATTCAATTAGCGACGCACCGTGCGAACTCGGATGTAGTTAATCACACGTAACCCTCCGTTCAAATTCAAAGTGGTTTGAGTGTACCATAGGATTCCAGGCAAACGCAACCGGGGCAGGAGTCTATGCCTCTGCGCCCAAGTCTCAAAGCAATTGAATGCCCTACGAATGTAGACACGCCGGCAGGAGGAGCAAAAAAAAATAAAATGATGGGATGAACAACCATTTCCCCATCCGAACCGTTAGGGAAGTAAAGAACGGAGGAGGGTATTTTTGCGAAAAACGATCATCTTGCTGGCAGCGGCCACGCTTGGCATAACGTCCGGCTGCGGGGAAGGACAGCACTCCGTGTCCTCCTCGCCGGGCATTCGCTCCATATCGACAGCGGAGCAGGGGGGATTCAGGAAAGCTTGCCGACGGAGTCGCGGTGAGCCGATCGCTCCGCTTTGGCCAAGTCAATGAGGCTCCTTACGGCAGCTTTTCGGAGAAAGGGCAGCTCGGAGCGTTCGACAAGGCGATCCGTTCCGCTACGAAAATCGAAGGCATTCTCGATGTGGCCCAGCCGGATTACGACGTCGTCATCACGGAAGACGGCAAGCGGACGGAAATTCATCTCTGGCTTCGTCCCGATTCGAAGCAAGGCATGTATACGTATGTATCCGACACAGGGACGGGCTACACGCTGACGGAGGCATCGACCCGCCGATTGTGCGATCTGATCTGGGGGCTGAAATACGGGGCGGATCAAGCGGCGGCCAACGGGGATTTGGTGAACGCCCACGGGATTGTGAGCAACCGGGACAAATGGGAAACATTCAAGTCGAATGTGGAGGCCGGCATTCCCGCCGAGCTTCAGGTCGTTCAGTACACCATTGAAGGCGACCCTATCTTCGACAATCTGTCGTTTGACGGGAAGACGATCATGCACAAGCACGACACGACCCACGATGCTTATGGAACGCCCCGCACAAGCTTTGACTTCTGCAGATCGATCAAGGAGAACAAGAAGGACAACGGGACGGAATATCTTCTGGGTTCCTGCGGGGAGGGCAACGGCGAGAACGGAATGTTCAATCTGTATCTGGAAAATCCATGACCGGGATAAGGGCGGACGCAATCAGAGCAAAACCAAAAACAGACGAACAAGCAGCCGGGAAGGCTGCTTGTTCGTCTGTTTTGACCGCTATGCAGGAAGCTGAGGGACAAGGGCGGAATCCGTCAGGAAGCCGTGCCGTACCATTTGTACGTCATGGCGGATTTGGCCGGAATCGTCACGTTGAAGCTCTGGCTGCCCCACTGGATTTTCACGTTGCGGGCAGAGGTGGAGGAGTTGTAGGCGACGACGACTTTGGAGCCGTCCGGGTTTTTGAAGGCGACGTCCTTGATCTCGCTGCCGGTGTTCGTCGAGATCCGGTAAGCGCCGGGAACGACGAATTTGCTGAAGTGTCCGAGCAGGTAGTACTGCTTTTTGTACGTAACCGTATTTTCCGGCCTGGCGTTGTTGTTGTCGGAGTTCTGGATCGTGATCATGCCTTTGTTGCTGTTGTTGTCGCCGAGCAGCGAAGGGCCGTCCTTCTGGTCGAGCGCCGCATTCCACAGGATGATGGACTTGGACCAGTTGCGCGTGATGTTGATGAACTCGTTCATCATCGTATCGAAGCCCTGCGACGTGCCGTTCTGCGGATCGTTCCAGTTGCCGAAGCCGCCCTCGGTGAACCAGACATCCTTGTCGGGATGGGCATTGTGCATCGAGGTCATCTGCGAGCCGTCGCCGCTGTCGTAGTGGTGGAAGGCGCTGCCGGATACATAGCTGCCTTTGCCCGCGTTTTTGAGGCTGGTGATGACGGTGTTCGGGAAGCCCCAGTCCAGATAGTTGTGGTCGAAGGCGATGATTTTCGTGTTGATGCCGGCGTTTTTCAGCGTCGGTCCGAGATAGTCGCCGATGAAGCCGATCTCATCCTGGGTGTTCATGCCCATGGATGGGTAGTGGGTCGGCTCATACAGCGGCTCGTTCTGCACGGTGACCGCGTAGATCGGAATTCCTTGGCCCTGATAGGCTTGAATGTATTTCTTGAAATACTCGGCGTAGGTGCCGTAGTATTCGGCCTTGAGCTTGCCGCCGTTCAGCGTCCCGGAATATTTCATCCAGGCCGGGGCGCTCCAAGGGGAAGCGAATACTTTGATGCCGGGATTTTTGGCCTGGGCGGCCTTGATCATCGGAATGATGTAGGATTGGTCGCGGCTGATGCTGAAATTGTTGAGTGCCGTATCGCCTGCCGTGTCCGCATACGTATAGGCGCTCCAGGTGAAATCCGAGCTGCCCATCGGCTGCCGCAGGACGCTGAGCCCGATGCCTGTATTGCCGAACAGCTTCTCCATGACCTCGGCCCGCTTGTTCGCGTCAAGCTTGTAGTTCAGCAGCCAGGCGGAGGAATCGGTGAGGGATACGCCGAAGCCGTCCATCTGCTGGTAGGTCGTGCCTTCGTTCACCGTGATCGTATAATCGGCGCTGCCCGCGCTGCCGCTGAAGTTCTTGTCGCCGATCCGCGTCAGGCGGGCGCTCGGACTGAGGCCTACAGCCGGCTCGGAGTTCGGGTCGGAGGTGGAGATCCAGACTTCGACCTGCTCGCCTGCAGCTTTGGCCGGCTGAGGGGCGTAGGAGCCTCCTGCGGCGACAAGCGCCGCGGCCAGCACGACAGAGGCGGTTTTCTTTTTCCATGCCGTCATCAATCATTCTCCTTTCGGGGATAAGGGATTCAAGGTTGCTTATGCCTTCGCAGAGCCGCTAGGAAAAAATGAAAGCCAGATTCCAGCGGGGATACCAACGGACACCTCCCATTCTGTAATCGATTACAAAAACAACGGGAACAAAACCCGGATTCCCGCTTTTTTGGAAGCGTTTACCGGGTGAAAATATCGTAAGGGATCGTTATCCAAAAATCAAGGCCGAAAATTTCGGGTTCGCAGCCTTCACGAGGAATTCCGCTGGAAGGAGGACGAGCTGCGCACCAGCAGCTCGGAATCGACCTTGAACACGCGCCTGTCGCTGAACTGGTCTTCGTTCATGGAGTCGATCAGCTTCTCGACGATAAGGGCTCCCATCGTGTACTTCGGCTGGTTGACGGTGCTGAGCGTCGGCGTGATGTACTTGCTGATGCGGTTGTTGTCGACGCCGACGACAGCGAGGTCCTCGGGTATGCGGATGCCGCGTTCCCTGCACGATCTTGTCGTTTTGAATTCACGTTCAAGGC
>NZ_CBRA020000105.1:0-14095 GCF_000469945.2 Paenibacillus sp. P22
CAAAAGAGACAGTTGACGTACTCAATGCACTGATTCTAATCATCGGCAACGAGAAAGAAGCAGTTGAGCAAATTCTTCAACTGCGAGATGTTATTTTCCGGCGCTTCGTTGCTGTTGAAGGGAACGAAGAAGTCCAATCGCTAACTCCAGATGTTCCGGTGGAATGACCTGGCCGTCTACTTTGAGATCAAATTTCTGCAGCAGCTCGTCGTTATCCAAATCCAGCGAGTTTACAAATCTGACTTCTGCTTCAGAGGGCATCGAGCTATCAGTCAATCCGAGCAGATAATCGGACGACGTTCCCAACGTTTTCGAGAGCTTAGTGAGGACTTCACTCGGTGGGGTCGTCCGGTCAATCTCATATGCAGTTAGGCTGGAGCGGGTAAGTCCTACGATTTGAGCTAAAGCTTCTTGGCTCAGTCCGCGTTTTTTACGAAGGCTTTTTATTCTAAATCCCAAAGTGTCTGTCATTGTCGTGGTTCGCTCCTATAAAATGTGATTTAAAATCACAAAAAGTTATTGACGGCATTTTAATGCACATGGTATATTCACTACACAACAGGTAAATGCAACCAGATTGGAAGGCGCAGACAAACAGCCCCATCAAATATTAACTGAAGGAGCGTGATGTCGAGGCTATTAATTTACGTTTCGTCCGAATGGGTGCTGGAACACTCATTCATTGCTTGTGGAAGTTTTCCTAAATCTTGGTGATTCGTTGTGATCTAATTATAATTTGTTACTCAAAATCACGCAAGCGAAGATATGTTCGCATAGGTGTCTTTTCTCACGCCCGCATAGGGATTTTGAATCACATCACACTATCCATGTTACTCAAAAAGTCATGGAAATATACCATAAAGGATGTCCTCAATATGAAATCGACAGGAATCACTCGTAAAGTTGACGATCTCGGACGCATTGTAATACCAAAAGAATTGCGGGATACGATGGAAATCGCTCAGAACGACTCCCTTGAAGTCTTTACAGACGGTGGTCGTATCGTCCTTCAAAAATATAAGCCTGGCTGCACATTTTGCGGGAGTTTGGACATTGCAAGAGGGCTCCATGGTCGTTTGGTCTGCGGCTCATGCATGGATACTTTGAGAAACCGATAAGGGAGGCGGACGAAATGCTGAAGTCCCGACTTCAGATCCTGAACGTTTGCTGCTTCTTTCTCCAACTGGAGGAACGCTCTTTGGCAGATTGCAGGCCTACGATCGCTGCACATGCCTATAAACAGTTCTGTCGGTACGAAAACAAACTTCATGCAGCAACGGGGTGATCGGGCGTGGCATGGATTGAAAGTCATCAGGTTCTTGGCGGACATCCAAAAACAAGAAAGCTTGCCCGCTTACTCGGTGTTGAAGTTCCGACAGCTCTTGGTCATTTACACCTTATGTGGTACTGGGTGTTTGATTACGCAAAGGATGGAGACTTGTCCCAGATAGAAGATGAGGACATTGCTGATGGGGCTCTCTGGACCGGCGACCCACAAAAATTCATGAGGGCGATGATCGATTCAAAATGGATCGACGAACTTGAAGGCGGACGGGTTGTCCACGACTGGAACTCGCACGGAGGCAGGCTAATACAAAAGATGGCCAAGGAAGCGGATCGTAAAAAACAAAAACGCGATGAACAAGCCGCTGAAAGGAAGGGACGTCCGCCGGACGCCCAAAGTATGTCCGCCGGACGTCCGGCGGACATACAAGGGACGTCTGTGGGACATGCGACAGGCGTCCGTAGAGAATCCACGGATAGTCCGAAGGACGTCCGTTGTAACATAACACAACAAAACATAACAGAAGAAAACAGAACAAAAACAGGAGTGGTAAACCACGCGCCTCCGGCTCCGCCTCTGCCTACTCTAGATCCTAATCTCCCTAACCCGTTCAAAATTTATCAAGAGGCCGGATTCCCATCGAATCTGTTAAACACCGAAATGCTAGATGATCTCATTACCGAATTCGGACAGGTTTGGGTTTGCGAAGCAATCAAAGCAGCCAGTCTTCACGGAAAAAGGAACCTCGCCTATGTGACGGGGATTTTGGATCGATATCGCTCAAGCGGAGTGGACGAGCCGTGGAAAGAATCTCGACCGAGGCCAAAACCTCAGCACAAATCCGGAAAGCCTCGACTTCAAGTGGTCGAAGAAGGGGCCGCCGATCCGCCAATGAGTGTTGAAGAATACGCTGAAACCCTTGCGCTTGCTTACAAATTGGACCATGGAAGAGCGCCATCCGCAGCAGAGATGGATTCAATCCGGGAACAGGCCGAACGAACGTTGCTTGAAGCAAGGGAGGCGCCGTAATGAAGCCCAAAAAGGAAAAAAAGCCAATGCCAGAATGGAAGATCGGGATTCTCGACCATCACCAGCGGCGACCAAGTCGATCTGACCGTGCTGATTTTCCGAGACAAGTCGTTATTGATTTGATCGAAGAGACCAGTGGTGTGTGTCAGACGAATTGCGGACGCCAGGCGGATCAGACTCATCATGTAATGCCGCGGGGGCGGGACGGACGTGGAGTTAAAACCAATGCCATGCGCCTTTGCGGTATATGCCATGAAAAAATCCAAACGGAGGAATCGGAACTCCAACGGTGGATAGAGGAATGGGAACGACGCTTCGGGCCTTTCTTCTGGTATGACTCCGAGGATTGGGAAAATCACAAACGGAAGGCTGCGGCAGCTGCAGCAAGGGATACCGAACTGAAGCAGTTTAGAAATGCAGTAGACACCGTGTCGAATTTAATATCAGTAGCCGCGAATAGAGCCCTCAAGAAGAGAGAAACCAGCATGCTCCACCGACTCAACACAGATGACCTCCGGACGTTAGTGGGGCTCCTATTCGATGCCTTGAAAGGAGAAGGTCAGAATGAGTTACCCAATTCGAATGAGTGATCGGGAGCGATCATCTAATCAGGCACCCTCGCAATGTATCAGCACTTTCATCCCACTTGATGAAATGGCGAAAATTTTCGCGGCATATCCCAAACAACGTAAGGAAGACAAGCTAGACCCCGGAATTATCCACATCCCAAGAAAAAAAACAGGCCCGGTCATGGACGCCAGAATCAGTTTGCTCGATGGCACAAAAAAGAAAATTACTCGCGACTGGTTCTGCGACATGTTGGATAAGGGGTTGGGTATGGAACAACTCATGAATCGGCTTGAATGCAAGAAAAATCGAATCGAATACCTGATCAGCCAGTTTGACATTGACACCAAGCAGTATCCGGGTTTGCGGAAGCGGGTGTCGAAAAACCGATGAGCAAGAATGATTCAGCTAAGTGGGATTACTTCGGATGCGCATGCGGTCGGGTGTACGGTATTCAGCAGCCGGAAGGAGCGGAAATCGAGGAGCCGGCATGCCCCGAATGCGGCGGAACGATGGCGGAACATCTCGGGGAAGCGGAAGCCCCGGTCATAAAGGAGCGATTTAATGCAAGAGCTCATAATTGACAACTTCGCAGGCGGCGGAGGCGCGTCGACTGGAATTGAGATCGCCATCGGCCGCAGCGTAGACGTCGCCATCAACCACGACCCGGAAGCGATCGCCATGCACGAGGCCAACCACCCGGAGACCAAGCACTATTGCGAGTCGGTCTGGGAGGTGGATCCGCGAGAAGCCGCCAGCGGGCAGCCGGTCGGCCTCGTCTGGCTCAGCCCGGATTGCAAGCACTTCAGCAAAGCCAAGGGCGGAAAGCCAGTGCAGAAGAACGTCCGCGGGCTCGCTTGGGTCGCGGTGCGCTGGGCGGCGACCGTCAAGCCGCGGGTCATCATGCTGGAGAATGTCGAAGAGTTTAAGACGTGGGGGCCGCTGCTAAAAGACGGGTACCCGGATCCCAAGCAAAAAGGCCGGACCTTCAACTGCTTCGTCAATGCGCTTCGCCGGCTCGGTTACAAGGTGGACTGGCGGGAATTGAGGGCATGCGACTACGGCGCGCCGACGATTCGCAAGCGGCTATTCCTGGCGGCGCGATGTGACGGCCGCCCGATCGAGTGGCCAGAGCCGACACACGGCGACCCGGAGAGCGAGGCGGTCAAGTCCGGCAGGCTGCTCCCCTGGCGCACGGCGGCGGAGATCATCGATTGGTCGATTCCTTGCCCGAGCATCTTCGAACGTAAGCGTCCGCTGGCGGAAAATACACTGCGGCGCATTGCCCGTGGCATCCAGCGATTTGTGCTTGATGCAGAGCGCCCGTTCATCGCACCTTTCATCGCTAGGATCGGTCAGACCGGCTTCGGAGGAGATCGGATGCAGTATGAGCTGGCGGATCCGCTGACGACGATCACGACGAAAGCGGAGCATCTGTTGGTTGCCCCTCTGCTGGCGGGAGTAGGCGGCCGTGCTGGCCAGAGCAGGCCGCGAGCAGGCAACGAGCCGATGGCGACCATTACTACCAAGGCCGACACCGCGCTGATTTGTCCCACTTTGATCCAAATGGGATACGGCGAGCGTCAGGGGCAGGAGCCGCGTGTGCTGGACCTCGGCAAGCCGGTCGGCACGGTGACAGCCGGCGGAAACAAGTTCGCGCTGACAGCCGCTTTCCTCGCCAAGCACTTCGGGGGAAACTACACCGGCGCGGGCGCCGACTTGGAAGAGCCTGTGCCAACCGTGACGACCAAGGATCACAATGCGCTCGTCAGCAGTCATCTCGTCAAGCTCCGCGGCACCTGCGCGGACGGCCAGCCCGTCACTGGGCCGATGCCGACCATCACAGCCGGCGGCCTGCATGTTGGAGAGGTCAGGGCATTCCTGCTCAAATACTACGGCAGCGCCGACAACGGCCAGCGGCTGACGGATCCGCTGCACACAGTAACGACCAAGGACCGGTTCGGGCTGGTCACAATCGAGGGTGTCGACTATCAGATCGTCGACATCGGCATGCGGATGCTCGAGCCGCACGAGCTCTTCGCGGCGCAGGGCTTCCCGGCCAGCTACATCATCGACAAGTACGCGAACGGCAAGGCAGTACCCAAATCCGCGCAGGTCGCTCGATGCGGAAACAGCGTCTGCCCGCCGCTGGCGACGGCGCTTGTTCGCGCCAACCTCCCCGAGCTCTGCGTCGGCTCCGGAAAGGTGCTGGCGTTCGAGCGATACGCAACCGACGAACCGGGGCAGATGGCCTTGTCTTTGTGAAGAATCACATCATCTTTTTCAGCGGTGGTAAAGCCAGCTTGGCGGTCGCGGACTGGGTGCAGGAGCAGCATCCCGACGACAACATCGTCCTGTACTTCACGGATGTACTTTGGGAAAACGATGACCTGTACCGGTTTATCAACGAGGCAACCGACAAGCTGCAGCTGCCTCTTCTGATTCACAGCGCCGGGATCAACCCGATCCAGCTCATGTTCGAGAAGAAAATGCTCTACAACAGCATGATCGGAGACTGCAGCAAGATCCTCAAGCAGCGAGTGTCCGCGAACTTCCTCAAGCGCGGGAAGAAGCCTGAGCATGAGGAATGGCGAAACCGGCAGTACCTGCGGGCCGAGGACTTCATTACGGACGCCACGCTTTACTTCGGAATCGGATTCGACGAGATGCACCGGGCTCCGGCGATTATCAAGAACTGGGCGCCGTTCCCGGTCGAGATGCCGCTGATCGACCACAACATCTGGAAGGATGATGTGCTCAAAAAATACAGCATCCGGCAGCCGGTCCTGTACGATTACGGCTTCAGCCACAACAACTGCAACGGGCGTTGCGTGAAAGCCGGACAAGGGCATTACAAGTTGCTAAAAGACCGCATGCCGGACGTCTTCCAGAAAATCATGGAGCAGGAGCATTATCTTAAAATCTGCGTGTCGGCCTATCGGTACATCACCGACGACAAGGTACCGGAGGACGAGCGTATCCCGGACGATATCCGAGAAACCATGCTGCAGGAGCTGGACGACGCCTTCCGGGACTACTTCTACGACCGAGCGGCTAAGCCAAAGAAGTACATTCATCCGGCAGGATCGGCAGCAGCACGGTATATGGAAATCAAGCAATATAGCTTCATGAAACGCGACAGCAAGCCCTATCCGATTCGGGACCTGCATTACGAGGTCGAGGATGACCAACAGATCGACCTATTCGACATCGGAGGCTGCGGCTGCTTCCTCGAGCCGTACGAACCGACAGCATAGCCCCCAGGGGCAGCACAACACAGGGAGGCGGTAAGCTATGAGCGTTCCCCGCATTTTACACTACCCCGGCAGCAAGTGGAGCATGGCGGACTGGATCATCAGCCATATGCCGGAGCATTCGACGTATCTTGAGCCGTTCTTCGGATCCGGCGCGGTGCTGTTCAACAAGGAGCCGGCTGTTCTTGAGACCGTGAACGACCTGGACGGCGACGTCGTGAACCTCTTCCGCGTCGTCCGGGAACGCCCGGAAGAACTGGCGCACGCCTTGCGCTGGACGCCCTACGCACGCAGCGAGTACCTGGCGGCCCATGAAGCGGTGGTTGACGAAATTGATCAAGCCCGGCGTTTCTTGGTCCGGTGCTGGCAAAGCATCCGCGTGAAGACCGGAGATCCATCAGCGGATGGAAATGCCGTGGGACGCCAGATGACTCATATAGAATCAAGCAGTTCAACCAGCTATCGGATCAAATATTGCTCGTGGCCGATCGGCTGAAGTCCTGCCAGATCGAGAACCGGCCAGCTCTTCAAGTCATCAAGCGATACAACCGGCCGGACGTGATGATCTACGCGGATCCGCCTTACCTGATGGCGACTCGGAACGGGACCATCTACGACAACGAGATGAACGATGCGGACCATCTACAGCTGCTGGATGCGCTGGACGCGCATGCCGGCCCGGCCATCATCTCCGGGTATCCGAACCAGATGTACGACGACCGGCTCACACACTGGCGTCGTGAAGAGCGCCAGCAGGTCATTGAGAACGGGCGGTCCCGGACGGAAGTCCTCTGGATCAACCCGATAGCAGCAACAGCCGGACAGCAGCGGCTTTTCTAGCACAACACAGGGAGGCTAAGGCTTCCCAAGGAGGGATAGCAGAATGTCAATTGAAAATCTGCTGGCCGATATTTACCCGGCCGGGGAAAAAACCTGCAGGAGCTGTGGATGTGTCAACAGGGCCGGACAATCTTTTACCTACCGCATATTTGATGGCGATTACTGCCCCGACTGCAACAAGGAGCTGAAACGGAAGGAAGCGGCCGAGAAGAAAGCTGAAATCATCGCCGGTGATCGGGATACGGAATGCGAAGACGAAATTACATGTCCGTATTGCGGCCATGAATTTTCGGACAGCTTTGAGCATCTAAACGGTTGGGAAGAAGACCTTGGAAATATTGAATGTTCAGATTGTAACAAAACATTTCGATGCACGGCCAACTTCTCCGTTTCCTACTCGACAGAAAAGATCGAAGAAGAAGGCGAGGGGTAAGAGTCGTGAAAGGACTCATCATCAAGCCCAAATGGGCGGACCTCATCCTCGACGGCCGCAAGACATGGGAGATCCGCAGCAGGCAGACGCATCTGCGCGGACGTATAGGAATTATCAAGAGTGGCAGCGGCCGGGTCTACGGCACGGTTGATCTGGTGGACTGCATCCCTATTCACGGCGAGGACGATCCAGACCTGCTCGTCGCAAACCAGCACAAGCATCATGTCCCGCTCGGGGCAATTCCGTACCGAAAACCCTGGGCTTGGGTGCTGCAAGATCCGGTGATCTACGAGTGGGCGCGGCCATACGATCATCCGCAGGGCGCCGTAATCTGGGTTAATATCGACCCGCCGCTTAGTGAAGAGCGCAAGTCGGGTACGCGAGTGGATGATGATGTTCTGGATCTGTTGGGAGAACGACGGGGAGGTTCCTGCTTATGAATAACGACGAAGGCAAGCTTTTCATCCGAGGGATGCTCTTCGGACTGGCTTGCTCCTGCCTAATATGGAGTGGACTCGGGCTTCTGGTATTCATGCAATGAGCCCCCGGGAGCGGACAAGACTCATCTTCGCAGGACGGCTGCGGCCGCGGGTGGCAGATCGCTACGGTGTCCGCCGGCAGTACATGCTCTACCTAGACCATGAAGGGATGATTGGAGTTAGCGACAACCCCCATCCGCCGGAGCGGTGGACAATTCTGGAACGAGGTATGACGCAGGCGGAAGCGGAGCGGAAGTTCGAGTTCATTTACGATCTCGAAAGGGGAAGGATCAGAAGATGAGCAAAGACATACTTAAAGATCCAGGCTGGTATCCGATGCCGGCATTGAAGGAGGACGCGGCAAAGAAGGTCGAGCAACATTACATCTCAAAAGGCTATCATACTAGGATGAAAGAAGAAGCGGACGGGAGATGGACCGTTCTATATAGAAAAAAGGCATGACCAATATGTGATTTTAAATCACATAACTAAAAAGAGGTAGGGTGGTTGCCATATGACGGTGAGAGCGGATCAAATCAAGTTGGCATTGGCAGAGAAACACAAGGAAGACTTCTTTTTAACTGAAGTGAAAACGGGAGCGACATGGGGAAGCAAGGACTTGCTTAAGTTCGACGCTTATGCTGTGAAGCGGAGTTGGGCAAAACCATGCTTGAGCGGCTATGAAGTTAAGGTAAGCCGAAATGACTTTAAGCAGGATGATAAATGGCATGCATATATGGATTACTGCCATCGTTTCAGTTTTGTATGCCCGTCAGGATTGATTGACAAAACGGAGCTGCCGGAAGAGGTTGGGCTGATCTGGTACGAAGCTTCTACGAAAGCATTGCACACGAAACGCCGGCCTCTTCATCGGCTCATCGATATTCCAGCCGACCTGATGTATTACGTCTTGCAATCAAGAATTGATCCGGAGCGGCATCCGTTCTTCAACTCAGAAAGGGAATTCTTTGAAGCTTATGTTGCTGATTCTTATACACGGAAGAAGCTTGGCCGGGATTCGGGATCAAAAATGTATCAAGAAATCAGGGAGCTCCGGATGAAAGTCGAACGAGCTGCCTGGGAAATTGAAGCAGCTCGAGATGCGAGGAATCTTTTGGGGGAAATTCGGCAGGCGCTCATTTACTACGGCATTAACATAAGCCTGCCTGAATGGAAAGAAGAATTGGACATGGCTCTAGTTGGAGCGGCCAATCCCAAATTAAAACACCTTGTTGAAGAAATGGCACATTCTCTGCTTCAAATGAGAGCCCTGATTGGAGTAGTGAGCAATCCGTGAGCAACAGAGTCGATGTCCTAGATGAAATCGGTTCTATATTGGATGGTATTTGCCTCAACTGCACAGTAAAAAGAGATTTAATGAAGCAGAACCCAAGGCAACAGACTAAAACAGACAATTATTGTATTCGGGAATGTCCGACGGGCCTTCGATTAAAAGAGCTGGGGAACCAACTAAAGTGTAGGGAACGCAAGCAGGTGGCTTGGGATGAAGAAGAACAGGAACAAGAAGAGTTGGCCGCCAACGATCCCGCGTAAAGGGCGCGGCGAAGGCTGCGTCATTAGAATGAGGGGGAGTTGAATTGAATCAGCCGCGGTCCAGCTCTGAGATCGACAAGAAAGCAACCAAGGAGAAGGTCGAAGCAGCTCTCGAGCAATACCGACTCTTCAAGTTCACCAGTTTCCAGCGTCGCCAGGCCAGCATGACAGCCAGCTATTCCAACATGCCACGCAGCAACACGGGCGTAACGAGTGACCAGACTGGCAGCATAGCAGTGTACAACATAGATGAACCGGAGCGGCGCCGGCTTTACTGCTTGGAAATGGAAGCGGCTGTCGAGGAGCTGCCCGAAAAGGAAAGGTACCTGATTAAAAGCAGGTACTTTGATCGGGAGTCGCAATATATCTTGGATTTTACGATTTATAACGACATGGAAATATCCGCACCGACTTACGATAAGCTCCGATGGCGTGCGTTCCTTCACCTGGCCCTATACCTCGGAATCGAGGTATACGAGGACAGCGACTGTTGATCTTTATCAGGAACTTCCGGCATATACATCACTCAGGGGAGGGAATCAATATGGCAGCCAAGAACGTTGTCTTTCCGCCCGATGTGGAGGACTTCCTCCACGAACTCTACGTCAAAGCGGCGTTGAGAGCAATTGCGAACGGCACATACATCCCCGATGAAGAGGATGAAGCCGGCATCCCAGACAAGCAGCAGGCAATATAAAAGGGCCCTTCCAGGGGCCCTTTCTTTTTGTCTTTCTTTCTTCATTATTGTTGTGCTTCAACTTGCCGAAGCTCCAATGGCTGAAGCGCGTCGGCATGCCGTAAGCGCCGAACGTATAGATGATGTCTGCCGGGCAGATTTCATACCGCATCGGATAGAAGTCCAGGCCGAAGCCTGCGGCGATTTCCGTAATCTCGTCGATCGCCCGCTCCAGCTGGCGGATGTCGTCCTGAGTCATAAGCTCAATCCCTCCGTGCCGAGATAAGTAAGGTTCATACCCACTGTATGCTCCGGTGGACGGGACTATGAGCGGCGATATGGAGAGCATGGACGGCTCTCCGGATTTCTTCCATGAAGCCATGCAGGAAATAGGAGCCGGAGAGGCCGGCGTAGGTAACTTCCTTTATCCCGAGAGGGAGCGGGCCATGCCCAAAAAAAATGACCCTCCGGCATAAAGCCAGGGGTCCAAGGTGCTGCTATATTCAAAGGGGGGTCATGTCCTTATTATAAAACCGCTTTCTTAAAAAAAGCTGAAGAGGACATTTCAGTTGCATGACAATTCATTGCAGCACGGTTTAGGCTCGAACAACTTATCTGGTCCTTGCGATGTGCCGGGAAATCGAAGACGTTTATCGGAACGGCCCGGCGGTCAGAGTCCGCGTCCACCTTTGCTAGAAACACAAGCAAAAAAACATATTGAACGCAAAAAAATCGCTATGATAAAATCTATAGCGGAATTAAATTCAATGAAATTGCGGGTGCAAATATTCTTTTCCTAATCTAATTCTACATCTGGAACTCTGATTTTGTCAAGGCTCTTTTTTTTGCCCCAGAAAAAGGAAGACGAGGAGTGTGTTGAGGGAGAGATGGAAGCGGAGGATTGGAAGCAGGAACAGGAGCGGTTGGAGCAGGTCCGGAACAAGCTGCAGGCGAGAATAAACGAACTGGAGCCGGAGGTTGCCGGATTGCACGGCCAAGCTGCGGACATCCGCAAGCGGTTTTGGGAAGATGTGACGATCAACACCAGCACGGACGAAGATTTTGAAGAGACGTTCCATACGATCAACCAGCAGTCCGCGGTATTGGCCGAACGGGAGCGCGGCCACAAGCTGCTGGCGCAGCAGTGGAAAAGCATGAAACGTCTGCTTCCTTCGCCCTATTTCGGACGCATCGATTTCAAGGAGGAAGGGCTGGGACTCTCCGAGCAGATCTATATCGGCGTTTCTTCCTTTGTCGACGAGGACGGCTTGAGCTTTCTGATCTATGACTGGCGGACGCCGATCGCGAGCCTATATTACGACCATTCCCCCGGCCCGGCTTCTTATGTTACGCCCGCTGGACCCATCGAAGGGACGATGGAGCTCAAAAGGCAGTTTCAAATTCATGACGGGCACATCCGCAACATGTTCGACGCGAGTGAAACGATTGGAGACGAGCTGCTCCAGCGGGTGCTGGGCAAAGGCGCGGACTCGCAAATGAAGAGCATCGTAGCCACGATCCAGAAGGAGCAAAATGCGATTATCCGCAATGACAAAAGCCGGATGCTGATCGTCCAGGGGGCGGCTGGAAGCGGCAAAACTTCCGCGGCCCTGCAGCGGGTGGCGTACTTGCTCTACAAGCACCGCCAGACGATCAAGGCCGACCAGATCGTTCTCTTCTCCCCCAATCCGATGTTTGCCAGCTATATCTCCACGGTTCTTCCGGAGCTCGGTGAAGAGAACATGCAGCAGACGACTTTTCAGGAGTATCTCGACTATTGGCTAGGTCCATCGCTCCGTCCGGAGGATCCCTTTGACCAAATCGAATATGTGCTGACCGCTCATGGAGCGCCGGGGCATGAGGCTCGTCTTCAGGGGATCGAATACAAAGCTTCCGAGCCTTTCCTGCAGGCGCTGCGGAGCTATGGAGCCTGGTTGGGACAGGAAGGCATGCGATTCAACGGAATTCGGCTTCGGGACCGCGATCTGATTGCCGCGGAGCGGATGGAAGCGGAATTTTACGGCTATGACCGTTCCCTGCCTTTGTTCAATCGGGTCGTATTGCTGCAGGAATGGCTTCTGCACGAGCTGGCTTTGCTGGAACGCAAGGAACGGAAAGCGGCTTGGGTCCAGGAGGAGCTGGATTATCTCGATACCGATCAGTACGCGGAAGTTTTCGGGATGCTTCATAAAGAAAGGGAGCTGTTCGACCTTGCGGAGCATTACGCCGCAGTCCGCGAGAAAATCATCCAGAAGCGCAGGGAAGATGAAAGCGACTTTGACTTCGCCCAGAGGGAGGAGGAGCTGCTCCGCCGCAGCATCGTGAAGGAACTCTTCAAGCCGCTGAGGAAAAGCGTGAGAAGATTCATGTTTATTGATGCCGAAGGCATTTACGGTCAATTGTTTGCCGATGAAGCCGCTTATCGGGAGCGGACAAACGGGGCGGCAGTCCCCCCGCTGTGGTCCGAGATATGCAGGCAAACGAAGGAAGCGCTGCTCCGGAACGAGCTGCTCCACGAGGATGCGACGCCGTACTTGTATCTGAGAGAACTGATCGAAGGGGTGCGGACGAATACGGAGATCCGGCATGTCTTCGTTGATGAGGGCCAGGACTATTCGATGTTTCAATACGAGTATCTGAAAAAGCTGTTTCCGCGCGCCAGAATGACCGTGCTCGGCGACTTCGGGCAAGCGATCTTCGTTCAGGCGACAAGCTTGGACGCATCCGATTCGCCTCTGCTCCGTCTTTTTGGAGAAGCCGACACGAGCCTTGTCCGTCTTGTGCGCAGCTATCGTTCAACGAGGCAGATTGTGGAATGGACAAAATCGATGCTTCCCGGCGGGGAAGAAATCGAATCGTTTGAAAGGGGAGGCCGCAAGCCCCTTCTGACGAGGCTGGACAGCGTCGAGATGCGTGACGCCCGGCTGCTGGCAGACATCGCGGAGCTCAAGGGCGAGGGCTTCGAATCCATCGCTGTCATAGCGAAGACGGCAGCCGAAAGCCGGGAGGCTATTGCCTCGCTGCGGGCTCATGGCGGCGAAGCTCTCCAGCTCATTACGAAGGAGACGCCGGACTTCGAGAAAGGCGTAATGGTCCTTCCCGTGTATCTCGCCAAGGGTGTCGAATTCGATGCCGTGCTGGTCTATGAGGCCTCGTCCGAGGCTTACGGCCGGGACAGCGAACGCAAGCTTCTGTATACGGCATGCACGCGGGCCATGCACCGGCTTCATCTTTACTCGACGGGCGATTGGTCGCCGTTCGTGCAGGGATTGCCGGCGGATTTGTACGAGACAGCGCCCTATTGATGGATCGGAACCAAAAGCGGCCGGAAGAAGTCGGAAATTTCGAAGCCGTTCATACGGACCCGAAGCTGATGAAGCATGGATTGCGCGGATCGGCACCGATTCGCTCACAGCAGATAGCCTTGGCCTTTAGCGGCCAAGGCTTTTTTTTTGTGCTGTTTTTTTGCCCGTTTGCACAGAAGCCAGTCAGAGCCTTCCGATCCTGCTTCACCATTGAACAACTGCTCGACAGAAGCGCAAGGGACTATTGTCCAGCCTGGAAGGATATAATTTCATCATCATCTCCATCCGTTTCTTTGCGCTCCTCCATTAAATGAGCATGCGTCTTTGTCTGCGTTTGCAGCTCCTGGAAAGCGCCGGCCAGAAATACATCAGAGCTTTTTGGAGAGGTTCAATTTCCACGAGTATTTTATTTCGAGATGTTTTTGGTCTAAATGGTTCGGCATTAAAGCAGCCGGGGTAAATTTGCTTTGGAAGCCGAGGGCGGAGGCAAGATTTTTCGTCCTTCAAGCAGCATACGCTCCGGGAAGAATCCCGTTTACAGAAGTTGGCTTCGGGTGTACGATACATCATGTTTCTCCAGCTGGGGCAAAGTAATTATTCACGCTGCGCACGATGCGCAAAGGAGCAAAAAGAATCATGGTCAACCGCATGAAACGCCTTCTGATCGGGCGCC